>NZ_JBELPZ010000020.1:0-66273 GCF_046000445.1 Flavobacterium rhizosphaerae
CGTATGCCGTCTTCTGCGGCGCCGTATGAGTAGTAAGGATCTCCGTTTTCATCAAAAGAGCTACCCGCGCCCTGTCCGTATTTATACTGGTAATCGGGCCATCGCTGTATAACATCAAACGTAGCGCCGGAGTTTATGGTAACCCCAAGGCCTTTGGCCTTTTTACCCGATTTGGTAGTAATAATAATAGCGCCATTAGCAGCCCTTTCACCATATAACGCGGTAGCACCGGCACCTTTTAGCACGGTTACACTCTCAATATCATCCAGGTTAAGGTCGTTAATGCTGTTACCGTAATCTATAGGTGAATCATCGCCCATATAAGCGGTAGAAGAACCAGAAGTTGTCATTTCTGAAGTCATCATTACCCCGTCAACAACAATTAGTGCCCTGTTATGCTTAGGGTCTAAAGAGCGGCCTCCCCTTAATACAATATCCTGCGAATTTAGGGGGCCGGAGCCGGATGAAATAATATTAAGGCCCGCAACTTTACCTTTTAAGGCAGATGACCAGTTGTTTGGCACTGTGCCGTCTATATCATCGGAATTAAGAGTTTGCTGGGCATACCCTAATTTTTTTTCTTCCCTTTTTATACCGAGTGCGGTAACTACCAGTTCATTAAGCTGATTGGCAGCCTCCATAAGGGTAATACTTAGCGGACTAGCTGCGTTGGCAGCTATCTGAACGGTTTCAAACCCGATATAACTTACAGAAAGCACTGCGTTGGATGATGATACGCTTATGGTAAAATTACCATTTACATCGGTAGTTGCAGTATTATTTGTACCTACTTCAGCAACCAGGGCACCGGGCATACCCATGCCAGACTGATCTAACACCCTACCCTGTACCTGTACCTGGGCAGACTGCGGCCTGGTAACCGTAATGGTTTTACTAATTGTTTTAAAGCTGAAGCCTGTGGCTTTGGCAAGCCTGTTGAGCAGGCCGTTAACATCTTCGTTATCGGCATGTATGGTAAACCGTTTTGAGGTAGACGAAATGGTTTCGTCAAAAACAAACGTATAATCCGTTTTCTTTTCTATAGCAGAAAAGATTTCTGTAACACGGGCATTTTGCATGTGCAGTGATATACCCGGGGCCACCCCGGCCACCGGGGCTGCATAAATATGGCAGTATGCAAAGGCAACTGCCAGTAAATAAAAACACTTTTTCTTTGAGATGGCTTTCAAAAAAAATTGTAGTTTCGTAGTCATACTTTTGGCTGTAAATTAATTTATGTTTATAGTCATTTTTAATGGCCCGCACCTGTTGCAGCAGTTGCGGGTTTGGTTTTTTAGTGTCAGGTAGCTTTTTTTCTTATAATTATCTTTTTGGGGGTTACATATGTTACTTCAAGGTGTTTTACATAAGCTATACTCTCCAGCACGCTATCCAGCTTTTCGTCTTTAAATTTACCGGTAATGGTAAGGCTGCCTAATCCGGCGCCCTGCAGTTCAATTTCTGCATCATACCAGTTTTCCAGTATTTTTGCCGTTTCGGCAAGGGTAGCATTGTTAAGGGCAATAATATTTCTGGTCCAGGCAATACCTTCATTACTGTCTGCCCCGGTACGGATAAAACCATTATTATCGGTATAGGCCGCCTGCTGGTTTTTAACCAGTATTACCTTTTGGCCAGAGGGGGCACTTACCTCTACTTTACCGGTAAGCACACTTACATGGGTTGTATGCTGCTTAAATGAGTTGATGTTGAAAGAGGTGCCCAGTACTTTTATTGTAGCATTGTGGGTAGAAACGATAAAAGGTTTTGAAGGGTTACGGAAAACCTTAAAATAAGCCTCTCCCGTAAGGGTAACATTTCTTGTATTGCCAAACACTTCGGGATACGTTATACTGCTGCCGGAGTTAAGCACTATTACGCTGCCGTCTTTAAGGGTTACTTCTTTCTTTTCGCCCCGGGCGGCAAACTGTTTTACCATTGGCACCTTGTTGTTATATAATGCCGTAAACAACCCTGCCCCCAGTAACAGCACTATGGCTGCCGCTATCTTCAACATTTTGGCAAATCCGGTTTTTCTGCGTGTACTGTTTATATGGCTGTATATTCCTTTTAATATTTTATCGCGCCTTGCGGGGTCATTGTGCAAATACACTTCTTTATGCTGCATCTGCTCAAAAAAAGCCTCTACTGCTTTTTTCTCTTCTGCAGAGCAGGTTCCTTTTGCATATTTACCGGCAAGCTCTTTAAACTGATCTTTGTCCAAAATAACTACTTTTAACGGTAAGTAGCATTTTGGGGGTAGTACAAGTACACCTATTTTTCGGTTTAATGTTTTCTTAAAAACAAGGCCGTCGGCATAACACTAAAGAAACATTGCGATAACAAAAATGGTGAGATTGTACATATTAAGGCCGGAGCGCAAGTGTTTAAGAGCATTGCTTATCTGCTTTTCTACCGTATGGATAGAAAGGTTTAGCTTTTGTGCTATCTCGGTATTAGAATAATGTTCAAAACGGCTCATCATAAATATCTCGCGGCAGCGTGGGGGCAGTTTATCTATCTGTTCAATAATACTGCGCTCGGTTTCCCTGTATTCTACATCATCAATGGTATCGGGCACCTGTATGGTGTGTAACACATCAATATGTTCTTTCTGAAATTTAAAATCGCGTATATGTGTAGCAATTCTATACTTTACAGACTGCAACAGGTAAGCCTCCAGGTTAAGTATGGTTGCTGTTGCAGCATTTTTCCAGAGGCTGATAAAAATTTCCTGAACAATATCCTCACAAACTTCGGCATTGTCCAGAATTTTATAGGCATAAGAAAAAAGCCTCTTCCAGTACCGGTCATAAATTATTTCAAAAGCGTGGGTATTGCCCTGCTTTATTAATTTATTCAATTCATTGTCACAAGATACTTGTATTTCCATTTTGTCAGCCCTCCTCCCCGCAAAAATAGCAACAACTAAAGCCTGTAAAAAATAGTTGTTTTTAAGTTTGTGTTAATAAGTACCGCTATAACTCATAATCAAAATTAACAGGTGTTTAACATTTCTTTTCCTATTTTTGAAGGATTGTTAAAAACCAATAAAAAAACAGATGCGAAGCTTGATTTTACATGGCTTATGCATTAGTTCTTTTTATTTTAATTTACCTGGCCTGAAGCAAACACAAGATGCGCCCCCAAGACGATGATTTTAATTGTTGATGACATACCGGCTAATATTGTAGCTTTACAAAAAACACTGGAAATTCATGGTATTGCTGCGGATGCTGCCGAGTCTGGCGAAGAGGCTTTAAAAATGATTTTAAAGCGGAACTATTCGCTTATTATACTTGATGTACAGATGCCGGGCATGGATGGTTTTGAAGTAGCCGAAATACTTGCCGGCAATAACCGCACTAAAGATATACCTGTAATATTTCTTTCGGCCATAAACAAGCAGAAAAAATTTATATCTAAGGGTTATGAGTCTGGCGGGGTGGATTATATAACCAAGCCGGTAGACCCAGACCTGCTAATTTTAAAGGTAAAAACCTTTATAAAACTATCTGAGCAGCAACATGAGCTTAAGGCCATGAAAGACGTGCTTTCTAAAGAAATAGAAATACGTAAGGAGGCCCAGGTTAATCTTGAAGCTAAAGTAGCCGAACGTACAGCAGAACTGCTGCAAAAAAATGAGGAGCTTGAACTGCGCAACCATGAGCTGCAACAATTCTCGTGGGTGGTATCGCACGACCTGAAAGAGCCGCTGCGTAAAATTGAAATGTTTACCAAAATTATAAAGGAGCGTTACCTGGCGCAGGATGATAAGGCAGAAAATTATGCCTTCCGGACGGTACGCGCCGCCAAGCGTATGTCTGACCTTATTTCTGACCTGCTGGAATATTCGCGGCTTTCGGCCAATGTTGCGCCGGAAAAGGTATCTCTTAACGCCATAATTAAAGACATATTGCCTGATTTTGATTACCTAATTGATGAAAAAAAGGCACAGGTAACCCTACACAGCCTGCCGTATGTAACCGGTGTACCCAGCCAGTTGCGACAGCTTTTCCAGAACCTTATAGGGAACTCCTTAAAATTTACCCGTGAGGGCGTTGCCCCAAAAATTGAGGTAAGCGCACAGATTATAGCCAAAAAAGCATTTGACAGTGAGGAAACCCAAAACGGCAAGTACTGCAAAATTACCATAAGTGATAACGGCATTGGGTTTGACGAGGTTTACCTTGATAAAATTTTTATTATTTTCCAGAGCCTAAATGACCGTAATCTGTATGAGGGCACAGGCATTGGCCTGGCACTGGCTAAAAAAATTACAGAAAAACATAACGGGCTTATAACGGCAAAAAGCAAATTGGGAGAGGGATCCAGCTTTTACATTATATTACCCCTTGCAGCAGATTAAAAAGATATAACCATACAGTACAAGTACATAATGAATACACATTTTAAACGTAATTTATTAATCGGCTTTAGTATATCGTTCACCATACTCACCATAAGCTCGGTTGCCTCTTATATTAGCATACGCAGCCTGCTTAACAGCAATAAGATGGTTAACCATACACAAGACGTAATATATAATCTTAATGAGGGCGCCGGTGTAATGATTGATGCACAAACCGGGGTGCGCGGCTACCTGCTCACCGGAAGGCAGAACTTTTTAGAACAATATAACGGTGCCCAGGCAAAAGCCGACGCTTATTTTGACCAGGTAAAACAACTAACGAGTGATAATGAAGCCCAACAGGTTATTTTAAAAGACCTTGGGCCTGTAAGCGATACTTTTTTCAACTACCTGCAAAAGCGCGTAGATGAAAAATTAGCCGGAAATGCTACTGATGTTGAGGATGTAAATAAGGGAAAGAATATTATGTCTGACATCCGGGCTATGGTAAAGGTGATGGAAAATAATGAAAAGGGTCTTCTTAAAGAGCGGATATCCAGCTCTGAAAATTATGGCAACTACACTACCCTGCTCATTATTTTTGCCGCCCTTATTTCGTTTATTATAAGCGTTTGGTATTTCACCCGGATTTTTAGCGACTATAAAATGCGGGCAAAACTGCTGGAAGAACTGGAGAAAAAAGACAGGGAAACAGCATCACGTATTACACTTACCAGTAACATTGCCGGCGAAATAGCACGTGGAAATTATGATGTACGCGTAGAACATAATGAAAGCGATGCCCTTGGCAGTATGGGCGAATCGCTTAATAATATGGCTATGGCGCTGAGCAGGTCTTTTAAATCACTTTCGGATAACGAATGGCTACAGGCCGGTGTGGCAGAGCTAAACCAGGTGATGATTGGCGAAAAAGGGCCTGATGAACTTACGGATGATATTATTGCGTACCTGTGTGGTTATATAAATAGTAATGCCGGAGTGCTATATCTTTTACAAGGCGATCATCTCTATAAATCTGCCGGGTATAGTTATATACCCAATGAAAGCCGGGAGGTTATAAAAATTGGGCAGGGGCTAACCGGCCAGGCGGTAGTATCAGGTAAAATGCTGGAGCTAAAATCACTCTCAGAAGAAGATATTGCCATAACCTATGCTCTTGGCGAAGTTAAGCCCGGGCATATAATTGCACTCCCTGTATATGATGAAAAAATAGTTGGGGTAATAGAGCTTGCCTCGGTAAAGCCATTTCCACCCCGCACCATTACCTTTTTAAAGTCGGTGGCCAATAACATAGGCATCGCTATAAAATCTTCACAAAACAGGCAACGCATACAGGAACTGCTGGAAGAAACCCAGGCACAATCTGAAGAACTGCGTGTGCAACATACTGAGCTTGAAAACATGAATGCCGAGCTTGAGGCACAAACCAGCAAGCTACAGGCCAGTGAAGAAGAACTGAGGGTACAGCAGGAAGAGCTGCAACAAACCAATGAAGAACTGGCAGAACGCAGTGTATTACTGGAAGAACGCAACCTGGAAATTCAGAAAAAATCGGAAGACCTGGAACTGAGCACACGGTATAAGTCGGAATTTTTGGCCAACATGTCTCACGAACTCCGCACACCACTAAACTCTATATTATTGCTGAGCAGGCTGCTTGCCGAAAATAATGATAAAAACATGTCTCCGGAGCAGGTTGAGTTTGCCACTGTAATACAAAGCTCAGGCAACGGATTACTGGCGCTGATAGATGAAATACTTGACCTTTCTAAAATTGAAGCAGGTAAAATGGAGATTGAGTTTTTAGATGTATCAGTAAACGAAATTGAAAACAACCTTAAAAACATGTTTGGCGAAGTAGCCCGCCAAAAAAATATTGCATTTAATATAGACGATAAGGACGCGCCCCTGGTTATTAAAACTGATAAAATGCGCCTGGACCAGATTTTAAAGAACCTTATCTCTAATGCGCTAAAATTTACATCGGAAGGCAGTGTTACATTAAAAATAAACAAGCATGCCGAAAATGATAAACTGGTACAGTTTACAGTAAAAGATACAGGAATTGGCATTCCGCGTGAAAAACAGCCACTTATTTTTGAAGCATTTCAACAGGCAGACGGTTCTACCAAGCGCAAGTATGGCGGTACCGGGCTTGGGCTTTCTATAAGCCGGGAACTTGTTAAACTGCTTGGGGGCGATATTACCCTTAAAAGCGAAGCCGGCAAAGGGAGTGAATTTATTGTTACCATGCCTATATTAGGCCATGCAACCGGACATTTTGTAGTATCGAGAGAGCAAACCAATATAACTGCGCCGCATGTACCGGTGCCCGTTCATGAAAATGAAAATACAGAAGCCCAGAACGAGTTTGTAAGCCAGACCATACCGGATGAAGTTCCTGATGACCGTAATGAAATTACCGAAAATGACAGAGCCATACTAATTGTAGAAGATGATGTAAACTTTGCCAAAACACTGCTGGATTATACCCGTAAACAAGGTTATAAAGGTATTATTGCCGTTCGTGGTGACCATGTGCTTAACCTGGCGCTGGCCTATTTGCCTGTAGGCATATTACTGGATATACAATTGCCTGTAAAAAGTGGATGGGAAGTTATGGATGAACTTAAAACCAATAAAGAAACCCGCCACATACCGGTGCACATGATGTCATCCCATAAACTAAAAAAGGAGAGCCTTATGAAGGGCGCCATCAATTTTTTAGATAAACCGGCAGCCTATGAACAGATACCTGAAATTTTTAAGCGCATAGAACAAATAGTAAACCGCGAATCGCAAAAAGTGCTTATTATTGAAGACAACCCAAAACATGCTAAAGCTCTGGCTTATTTTTTGGAAACACATAACGTAAATTCTGAAATAAAAAGTGAGATTAATGAGGGTGTTACAGCACTCCAACAGGGCATTAACTGCGTAATACTGGATATGGGAGTGCCCGACAGGCAGGCTTATGAAATACTGGAAAATGTAAAACGTAACGAAGGGCTGGAAAACCTCCCCGTAATTGTATTTACCGGAAAAAGCCTTTCTATGAAAGAGGAACTCAAAATTAAAAAGTATGCTGACAGTATAATTGTAAAAACTGCACATTCTTACCAGCGCATGCTTGATGAGGTATCGTTGTTTTTACACCTTGTTGAAGAAAACAAAAAAGATACCGGTACTAAAGAAGCCCGTTACAGCAGGCTAAATAACATATTAAAAGATAAAACCGTACTTGTTGTAGATGATGATGTACGCAACATATACTCGCTCACCAAAGCACTGGAACTTTTAAAAATGAATGTGTTAACTGCCATAGATGGCAAAGAGGCACTTGCCGTTATGGAAGAGCACCCGGAAACTGATGTTGTTTTGCTGGATATGATGATGCCAAATATGGATGGCTATGAAACAGCCACCCGGATAAGGCAAAACTATAAGTGGAAAAACCTGCCTGTTATTGCCGTTACAGCAAAAGCAATGACGGGCGACAGGGAAAAATGTATAAATGCAGGCGCATCAGATTATATTACCAAACCTGTAGATGTAGACCAACTGCTTTCATTATTAAGGGTGTGGTTATATGACAGGGGCTAAAACAACGCAATTATGGATAAAAAGAACATATTAATAATAGATGATGATGACCGTAATATTTTTGCGCTTACCGCAACGTTAAGGGCCAAAAATTTTACCTGTATTTCATGCCAGGGTGCAAAAGAGGCTATAGCGTTATTAGAAACTGATAAAACAATTGATGCTGTGCTTATTGATATGATGATGCCAGAAATGGATGGTTATGAGGCAATACCTGCTATTAAAAAAATAAAGCACCGCATGCAGACCCCTGTTATTTCTGTTACAGCCCAGGCAATGGTGGGCGACAGGGAAAAATGTATACGTGCCGGAGCCGATGGCTATATTTCTAAACCAATTGATGTAGATAAGTTGCTATTGATTTTAAATGATATTTGATTTATGATTACTGACAGACAACTTGAAATACTGATTAATGACATTTTTGAATATTATGGCTATGATTTCAGTGGTTATTCAAGGGCATCGTTTAAGAGACGTATAGATCGTATTTACCAGCTTGAAAATTTTAATGATTTTTCTGAGCTACTGTCACGCATACGCAGCGATTCGGTATATTTTAAAACTGTAGTAGAAGAAATAACGGTTAACGTTACCGAAATGTTTCGCGACCCGCATGTGTACCAAATACTCAGAAACACCATTTTACCACTACTCGCTGTAAAACCTTTTATACGTATATGGCATGCCGGATGCTCAACAGGCGAAGAAGTTTTTTCTATGGCCGTTTTATTAAAAGAAGCCAACCTATTACATAAATGCCTGCTTTATGCTACCGACCTGAACCCTGCAGTGCTGGGCGTAGCTAAAAAGGGGGTGTTTCCCCTACGGATGATGCAGCAATATTCTGAAAACTATATGAATTCCGGCGGGCAAAATGATTTCTCTGATTATTATATTGCCAATTACGGCCTTGCAAAATTTAGCGAAGACCTTATGGAACGCATGGTATTTTCGCAACACAACCTGGTATCAGACAGCTCATTTAATGAATTTGATTTGATTTTATGCCGGAATGTTTTAATTTATTTTGACAAACAACTACAAGACAAAGCATTATCTTTATTTGACGAAAGCCTCTCTAATCTTGGCTATTTGGTGTTGGGCACAAAAGAAACCATAAACTTTTCGCCCATACAGCATAAATATGAAAGGGTTAACGGCAGGGAAAAAATATGGAAGAAAATAAAGTAAATATTCCAGCCCATGTTATTATGATAGGCGGCTCAGCCGGCAGCCTTGAGGTATTGCTTAATGTTTTGCCCCGGCTCACCAGCCTTAACAATAAAGCGCTTATAATAGTGGTGCACCGTAAAGGCAGTGAAGATACCCTGCTTGAGGGGCTTATTGCCATGAAGACCCATATACCAGTATATGAGCTTGATGATAAAGTGCCTGTATTGCCGGGTTATATTTACATAGCCCCGTCTGACTATCACCTGCTTTTTGAAAAAGACTATACCCTGGCACTGGATGCCTCTGAAAAAATAAATTACAGCCGACCCAGTATTGACGTTGCTTTTGAATCGGCTGCCGAAGTATATGGCAACGCGCTTACCGCTATATTGGTATCGGGCGCTAACGCCGATGGTACCAACGGACTTATTGCTATACAAAAAGCAGGTGGTATAGTGGCCATACAAAATCCTGAAACTGCCGAAATGCCTTTTATGCCAAAGCATGCGCTTGAGCATATTGAGGGTGTAAAAGTGCTTGATACAAACGGTATATCAAACCTTATTATGCAATAGCTGTCCTTTATTATACATCAGAAGATAACTTTACTGTCATTTTCCTATAAAGCATCGGTTAACAATTTTGCAACACATACTCGTGTGTTAAATACAGGTATGTACAACTACAGTGTTTTTACTGTATTAAAAAAGTTGTTATGTTTGCATAAATGAAGATGACGATGGAGTATGCCATAGTAGATATTGAAACCACAGGCGGCAATGCCGGCGGCAGCCGTATTACAGAGATTGCAATTATTATTCATGACGGTAAACAGGTTACAGACCGTTTTGAAACGCTTGTAAACCCCGAAAAAGAAATTCCCCTACCCATATTTGCATTAACAGGCATTAACAATAACATGGTGCGCGATGCCCCCGTATTTGATGCTGTAGCAGAGAAGATATATGCATTGCTTAATAACCGTGTTTTTGTAGCACATAATGTAAATTTTGATTATTCATTTGTACGGCACCAGCTTGAAGAAGCCGGTTATAAATGGACTGCCAGAAAACTGTGTACTGTAAGAGCCGTCAGAAAAATACGCCCGGGGCTACCCTCTTACAGCTTGGGGAACCTTTGCAATTCGCTTAATATTATACTGCAAAACCGGCACCGTGCTGGCGGCGATGCCGATGCTACGGCAGTGCTGTTTGCCCGGTTGCTGGAATGGGATACTGAGGGGCAAATAGCCAAAATGATTAAAAAAACGGCTACGGACCAACGCCTGCCCCCTAACCTACCCCCTGAAGATTTTGAAAAGTTGCCGGAAAAACCTGGTGTTTACTACTTTTATAACCAGGTACGGGAGGTGGTGTATGTAGGAAAGGCAGTAAACCTAAAAAAAAGGGTGGCCTCGCACTTTAGCGGCCATAAAACTACCCCACAGAGGCAAAATTTTTTAAGGGATATACACGCCATTACTTATGAGGTTTGCGCCACAGAACTTATTGCCCTTTTACTGGAATGTATTGAAATTAAAAAACTTTGGCCTTTATATAACCGGTCTTTAAAAAAATTTGAAGCTAAGTACCGGCTATATAGTTATGAAGCCAGAAATG
The DNA here is from genome assembly GCF_046000445.1 of Flavobacterium rhizosphaerae. Taxonomy (NCBI): domain Bacteria; kingdom Pseudomonadati; phylum Bacteroidota; class Flavobacteriia; order Flavobacteriales; family Flavobacteriaceae; genus Flavobacterium; species Flavobacterium rhizosphaerae. Next base: position 10,771 of record NZ_JBELPZ010000020.1, read on the forward strand.
GCTACAGATACCTGGCAATAGGTAAGCTAGGGAAATTTCAGGATAGTATTGAGGTATTTCATTCGCAATATGAAGGTATAACGCTGTTGCAAAATATCTCGCGGCAGTTTGAAATTGACCAGAATTTTTGTAAATACGGTACAAGCGCTGAAGGAGAAATGTTTCACACCACAAGCTCAGAAAATGTACAAAATGTGGAAGAAAACAATGAAAAAGTAGCTTTAGCCATTAACTTTGTAAGAAACAACCGACCCACATTTGCCATTATTGAAAAGGGCAGGACACCTGAAGAACAGAGCTGCATATGGGTAGAAAACGGCCACTTTTTTGGGATGGGCTACATTCCTTATGAAATAGGAATTACTGATATTCAAGAAGTTAAAGATTACCTCACTGCTTATAAAAGCAATCAATATATTATGCAGTTGCTGTATTCATACGCACAGAAGTACCCTGGTAAGGTTTTTTACCAAAAGCGCCAGTCTCACAAACTAAAAGCCCAGTAAATACTGAGCGTAACTCTAATTTTTTTTATTTAGATAGCCATCTGGGTCAGAACTTATGTTCAGAAATCTTAGTGTTTTCAGGCATTTCAGCGGGGTTAAAACAGCGTGGGTCTTTGCTTTGTATGGTTTAGTTATATACCGGATGAGACCGTAAATCCATTGAGATACTGCAAAAGTTGGTATTGGTTTAAACCTGACTACTGTTTTAACCCCTCTAAATGCTATATAGCTTTCACTCAATATGAAATACCCATTTAAATTGATACTATCCCAAAAATTCCATATCTTCTTCTGAAAGGGAGATGTCTAAAGCTTTAATATTTTCATTAAAATGAGCCAATTTTGAAGTACCGGGTATCGGCAAAATTAATTCGTTGTAATGTAATAACCAAGCTAAATTTATTTGTGCAGGTGTAGCATTATATTTCTCGGCAATTATTGCAATTTTATTTGCTCCTTTTGGCAAAGAAGTTTGGAGGGAAAAAAAAGGAATCATCGGAATACTGTTTTTTACACAAATGTCCATCACTTCCTGCATTCCCCTGACTTCTTGTCCAAATGCTGAAAAACTTGTGCGCTGTTCATAACCAAATGCATTTTCTACACTTGCTACATTACCCATTGCTATGGCTATATTTAATTCTTCCGGGTTAACATTACTTAGTCCTACATTCAATATTTTTCCTTCCTTTTGCATTTCAAACATAGCATTCAGCGATTCTTCTAAAAGTGTGTAAGTTCCGGGCATAACACGAAAATGCACCAATGGTATTTGTTCAATCTTTAAAGTCTTTAAATTATTATCAATACTTGCCCGTAAGTTTTCAGGCTTGTCATAAATCCCCCAGCTTTTATCTGCTCCTCTGTTGGCTCCTACTTTGGTGCAAATAACCAAATCTTTGTTGTATGGGTACAGGGCTTCGCTAATAAGCCGGTTGGTTACGTCTTTCCCGTAATAATCGGCAGTATCAAGAAATTGTATGCCTTTTTCGGAAGTTGCCTTTAAGATTTTAAGTGCTTCATCCCTGTTTTCAGGCTCACCCCAAACCTCTTCCCCGGGAAGGCGCATTGTACCATACCCTAATCGTTTTACAGTTAGCGGATTTGCTGTACGGGCTCCAATTGTAATTGTTTTTTTAATATCCATTTTAATTTTCTTTATATTAATAATACAAAGGTGCATTAACTAAAATGGAAAACATTTGCCATTTGGCAAAAAGAGTTTAACTAATGTTTTTTCTGATTCTGCTTAATGATGACTGCGTAATCCCCAGGTAAGAAGCAATATATGAAAGAGGAATGCGATTGATAAGGTTTGGAAATTTCTCTATGAATACAAGATAACGAGTCGTGGCATCTTCTGAAACCAGAGAACTTCTCCTGTCCATCTTTTTCATCAAAGCACGATGAAATATCTTATTCATAATATTATCCCAGTCCAAAATTGTATTTGAAAATTCGTTCCAATGTTGTGGTGAAAATACAAGTAAATTACAATCTGTGGCCGCCTGAATATATTCTGTGAATGGTTCGTTTTGGTATGGGTTTGCTACAAATTGGTTTTCTTCTATAAAATACTTCGTGATTTCTTCGCCTTTGTTATTATAATAGCAAATACGCAAAACGCCTTTCAGGATAAAAGCTACCTGATTAAATGTCTTTCCTGCTTCAGCAAAATAGTCGTCTTTATGAAGATGGATTGCAGTTCCGTTTTTTGAAATCAATTCAATTTGCTGCGGGTTTAAATTTCCGAATTGTAAAATATATTCAATGAATTTTTCCATTTTATAAAGTTAGTATTTCCCTATGAAATATTTAAAAGATATGAAAATATATAGAGTTAGTAAGGTTTATAAAACAAAAAGGGGGCTAATTTTGGTGCTTTTGTGACACCCCCATACACACAATCTTTAGATCATCGGGATTATTAATATCCAGGTTAAAATCATTTCCTGATAACACATAGTATAATTGTACGGATGAAAGCCTAGCCATTGCCACTTTTGCTGAAGCTATCTGCCCTTCCAATTGTTCCATAGCATCATTCAGGTACGCATGGCATAGAGAACCACCACAAGCGCAATGCACCCACATCAGTAAGTAATGACCTTGGATTAATTGGTGCGGTCTTAAAGGGGCTGGCGGTCTTAATTGCAATGATTATAGCGGGTATATGGTAGGTATTAAAAAGCTATAAATCATAGAGGTTGTTTTATCACTATATACATTGAATTGCGTAATTCGCTTTTAAAATTGTATATAAGTAGAATTAACCTCCATATAATTTCATATCAGCAACTAGCAATTATTTAGAATTAATGTTCTCACATAGAACATCCAATTACGTTTTATTACACTCGTTAATATGTATATAGTCTTTGTTGTTAGAAAATTTTATTACATTAAAATTATGCTTAACTTTAAAAAGTTGTTGAACTCTCTTTGACTTTAATATAATTAAGCTATCATTAATAACTTTGGTATTCGGTTCCATAGCATCAGATATTTTTACATCTTTATCATTTGGAAATCTAATGTACAAAGTATCACCATGAAAATGATGATAATCATCTAACAGGAAAAAATTCTTATCAGAAATTAATGAAATATTTGTTATTGACTTTATGTCGGAACTTTGATTCGAAAAGTTAACTATAAAAAAATCACCTTGTTTGTAAAAACAGGTCTGAGTACTGTTACTAATTAATTCTTTACGCCCACACCCCACGAGTATAAAGAAAAAAAATAAAAATTTAATTAATCTTACATTCATAATATATGTTTATTGATTGTCATGTCCGACTCTTGTAGTGCTCTTGATTATTTTTAGAGCATTGTTTTGATAGGTAACGTTATTAATACTTGGTCCGCTAGATTTATTATTATTTCCAGTCCGAATAAAATCTAAACCATGGTCTAATAACTCGTGAATGGTAATTGCTGTTAGACTTGGATTAGTAGGTGTACCAGCTGATTTAAATCTCCTTACCTTCGCGATATCAGGAAATATAGTAACAACCCCCGTCCTACTTCCTGCATAAGTTAAAAATGCTCCACCTGCTGTCTGTCCAACAGTAGGGTGAGTTGTAAATGTAGTAGCCGTGCTACCATCCTCTTTCAATACAGGATTTCCATCAGGCCCTACTTTAAAAGAAACATCTGGATTCAACACAGGAGTTTGGGTTTTAAATGTTGCTTAATAAGATGTATCATCTCCAAACTGGCTAAACACAATCTATAGTGTGTTCTGTATCTGATGCAATTGCTGAAACTCCTTCGAAAATAGACATTGTTCTTTGCTATAGCTCTTTTTATCTTTACGATGTTCCTTATTACTACTACTATGCTTTAATACGACTTTTTTATTAAATGAAAAACCATGGTTGGCTCCCAATAATTCTTTAAGCTATTTAGAATTAAATCTTGTGCATCTTGACAATGAGCTACAACTTCTTTACCATTAGGATCAACGAAGACTGTAGGATTATTTAGACAATAATATATGGACTGAGGTTAGTATACTTTTCAGCCAACGGGTCAATATTAAACCATCTTCCTATTGCGGGGTCATAATTCCTTGCTCCATAGTCATAAACTCCAAGCCCCAGCTCGTCTTGCAGCTCCTTGCCATTATACTTATACTTTAGCGCCGGGTTGGTATTAGCTACAGGTATTTCACCTGCTATCGTATGCTTCATGCCAAAGGGATAATAATCGTTGGCTTCAACAATATCAATTGAGTTGTTATTACTGTTTTTCTTATAGCTTAGCCTTACATTACCCAAATGGTCTTTTTTATAAATATTAAAAAAATCTACTCCAATGGATATTCAATATTTGAATATCTTATTATCCAATAATCCTGATAATAAAATACATAAACAATTCTATATCCCTTCTTAAGTTTAAATTTGCAGCAATTATCTCTTTTAGATGATTTAAATAGAATTAAAGGTTTTTCTTCATCATTTAAAAATTTATAATCAAAAAAGGTCGAAAGATCATTACTAGTATCTTGTATAAGATTTCTTTTTGAAAAATAAAGGCTATCATTTACATATACTTCAATATCATCATTATGATAATCACTAAGAAATACAAATCTTACTTTGTTTTTCTCCCTTCCATATTCACCAAGTTTTCTATTCGTCTCATATTCAATTTTTAAATCTGATTTACATTCTAAATCATTAATAGGTGATGATGTATTATCCTTTAGAAGATTACATCCTTCAAAAAGAATGAGAAAGAAAACTGAAACTAGTAATATAAAATTATTCTTCATAAACTTATTGTCGTGATTCTATTAGTTCATCAATAGCTTTAAATTGACCAGGTGTTAATTCTTTTCCATCATTACTTCTTAAGGCCTGAATAGGGTTAGCAGCTGAGTTCATCAAATTTCTTTTAATTGTTTTATCTTTTACATTTGGAGAACCTTGCCTTACATCTGATACTTGATTATCTTGGCCCCAAGGATGCCGCAAACCGGCAGTATGACCTGCTTCATGAGCTAAAGTGTGAGCCATACTGCCAAAATTTTGAATCTTACCATTAATCCTCCCTACTACATTAAATCCATTTTTTTGAGTATCTCCTAATTTTGATGTGTGACCTCCCACATACTTACGAGTTACATTTCCCCCATTATCTCTATTCTCAACCACCTTTTGATCAATTAAAGTAACTGCAAATGCTGCATCAGAAGAATCTGCAGGACCATCTTCAAAAATGAGCTCTGCAGATACACCATCTTCCGAGGAATAAATTTGAGAAAATTGTTTTTGTGCATTTTCTTTAAATTTTTCAATCTGCTTATCTGATAAATTAGCATTATTATATAATTGGACAGTCAGAGTTGTTTTTACAGTACCATCCTCATTATGAATATTTCCAATTCTAATCCCTCAAGCTCATTACCATCAATAACTCTATTTTCAGCAAAATTATAAACTCCATTATAAGGATTTTTTTCAGCAAGCGGGTCTATATTAAAGAATCTATCTATAGTATAGTCATAATTGCGGTATTTAAAACTGTCCCAGTTAAGCCCCCAGTTCGTCTTGCAGCTCCTTGCCATTGTACTTATACTTTAGCGCCGGGTTGGTATTGGCAACAGGTGTTTCACCTGCTATTCTGTGTTTCATGCCAAATGGATAATAATCGTTGGCTTCAACAATATCAATTGTTATTACTGTTTTTCTTATAACTTAGCCGTACATTACCCAAATGGTCTTTGTACTGGTAAATATACGAAATCCCATTTTCAAAATCCACATAACCCTCCGGCTGGAACATAGATTTTAACACGCCATTCTCATAAATAAAGCCCCCGGAATATTGGGTAGTGGTTACATTTCCTGTTCCATCGGTTACTTTTTTCTGTAATTTTACACCTGTAGCGTTATAAAGGAAAAAGCCCTGCAAATGCAGAGCTTTTCATGTTTTTTGGTGTTTTTTATTACCAAAAGATGTGACCCCATCGGGATTCGAACCCAAATCTTCAGAACCGGAATCTGAAATTCTATCCATTGAACTATGGAGCCTATATAACGTTTTAGGTTCTTGGACCTGAACCTAAAACGTTATGCTAATGCTTTTTTAACTACTGTAGAAATGGTTTTGCCATCAGCTTGCCCTGCTAGCTCTTTGGAAGCAATACTCATTACCTTGCCCATATCGGTCATACCGCTAAAGTTGTTTTCAGTAATAATTTTGCGCACCACAACTTCTACTTCTTCCTCACTCAACTGAGCCGGTAAAAATTTTTCTATAACAGCAGCCTGTGCCAGTTCGGGATCAGCCAAGTCTTCCCTGTTTTGTTGTAAGTATATTGCCGCACTGTCTTTGCGTTGTTTTACCAGTTTTTGCAGTAGCTTTATCGATTCTTCTTCGCTTATTTCCTCTTTTGCCCCTGTCTCGGTCTGTGCCAGCAATAAAGCAGATTTAACAGCACGCAGCGCTTCAAGGCTCACGGTGTCTTTCTCTTTCATTGCCGTTTTCATGGCATCCATAATTTTTGTTTGAAAACTCATAATAAATGCTTTTTGAAATGTGCCTGCGAAGATAAAAAAAATAACCCGAAAACACACTATGGCGCTTTCGGGCTACGTTCACATTCGGGTTAGTTAATCTACATTATCATGCAGAAAAGAATTATTAGAACGTAATTGTAAATCGTCATTACTGTCGGTTCCTAAAGAAAGCCTTGATTTAGTGTTATCCACACGTTGTACATGAAGGTCTATACCCATTCTTTTATAGGCCGGCTCTTTTTCATACTCATCTACTTTTGCCGCATTATTGTGGAATTTATGGTTAAAATCCTTCATTTTTTTCCGGCGCTCTTCTGCCCTTAAACGCAATGTTTCTTCAATAGTCATTTCTACCGGAGAAACTTCTTCCCTTACGGCAGCCGGTTGCTGCGGCTCTTCCTTTTTATCGGTTTTAAGGGTAAACCTTAATTCTTCATCAGCTGTTTCCTGAATTTTGGCAGCAGGCTTAGAATCCAGCAACTCTTTCTCTTTTTCAAGATAATCCTCTAATGAATAGCGTATTATACCACGCTCATTAAGCTCTGTCATAGGTATTACCTGTACGGGCTCTTTCACATGTATGTCACGTATTTTTTCATCGGTATTAAAAAACAGTTTTTCCTCTTTCCTTGTCCTGTCTTCGCCAAGGTCAAAAGAAAACGTAAATTGTTCTTCCTGCTTTTTAACCACTACAAATTCCGGATCAATAACCTCAATATCAAACACGTCTTTTATTTGAGGTGCTATAGCCTTAACCTCTTCTTTTTGAGGCGAAACTATTTCAAAGAAAACATCAAGTTCATTTACATCTTTTTCCTGAGGCAGCATTTCGGCCTCAGCTACGTGCTTTTTTTCCTCAACTTCCTCCTCTTCGTCTTCCAGTGAAAACACAATTTTTTCTTCTTCGGCTATGGCCTCCACTATATTTTTTTCATTATCCGCCTCTTTCACAGGAGCTTCTATATCAAATGGTGTTAGCTGCTGTTTACTAAGGTTATGTGTAAGCAGTTGCTCATCTTCCAGTGCATGGATAATTTTCTTAGGCTCTGTATTTACAATCTCGTTTTGCTGCTCTACATTAAAACCGGTGGCAATAATAGTTACCGCTACAGCATCTCCAAGGCTTTCGTCTTCGCCCACACCCATAATAATGTTGGCATTAAAGCCTGCTTCTGCCTGAATGTGATCATTAATTTCGCCTATTTCATCAATGGTAATTTCGTTAGTGCCTGATACAATAAGCAACAATACATTTTTAGCCCCTGTTATCTTATTATCGTTTAATAACGGAGAATCGAGCGCGCTCACAATAGCATCTTTGGCACGGCTGTCGCCTGATGCTGTGGCCGACCCCATTATGGCCGTACCGCTGTTGCTTAATACTGTCTTGGCATCCTTAAGGTCAATATTTTGTGTATAGTGGTGTGTAATTACCTCTGCAATGCCCCTTGAGGCAGTTGCCAACACTTCATCTGCCTTAGAGAAACCGGCTTTAAAGCCCAGGTTACCGTATACTTCACGAAGTTTATTATTGTTGATAACAATAAGTGAATCTACCTGTTTACGTAAGCGCTCTACACCTGCATGTGCCTGCTCCATACGCACCTTGCCTTCAAACTGAAACGGTACTGTAATAATACCTACCGTAAGGATGTCTCGTTCTTTTGCAAGCTGGGCAATAACCGGAGCTGCACCGGTACCGGTACCACCACCCATACCGGCTGTTATAAACAGCATTTTGGTATTGGTATCCAGCATTTTTTCTATATCTTCTATACTTTCAAGCGCTGCCTGCTGGCCCACTTCGGGGTTGGCCCCTGCCCCAAGGCCTTCGGTAAGGTTTACACCTAACTGTATCTTGTTAGGAACCGGGCTGTTTTGCAAAGCCTGCGAATCAGTATTACAAACTACAAAATCTACACCTTTAATCCCCTGCTTAAACATGTGGTTGATTGCGTTGCTTCCGCCTCCGCCAACACCTATTACCTTTATAACATTTGACTGGTTTTTAGGCAAATCAAACGATATACTTCCAAATTCAGAGTTGTTTATCATACTTCTCGGGTTTTATTCTGCGTTATCCAAAAAATCTTTAATCTTATCTATATACTTATCAAAAAACGACCGTTTTACTTTTCTCTCGGTCGAGTCCTGCTGCTTATCTTCTTCACGGGCTACTGCTACAGTTTCCAGCTCAGGCTCTGTTGCTGCTACTGGCTGCGCCACCCTATGCTCTGCCGGTTTCTGCATTTCTACAAGCGGAATAGCACTTTTTGTGTTATTGCGCAGGCTGTTCATTACCAGGCCTACAGCCGTAGCGTAAAGCGGGCTTGATATCTCTTCGTCAGAATCTCCTGCCAGATGCTCATTAGGGTATCCTATACGCGTATCCATACCCGTAATATATTCTACAAGTTGCTTAATGTGCTTTAACTCTGCACCTCCACCTGTTAATACAATACCTGCAATAAGTTTTTTGCGGGGATCTTCATGCCCGTAAGCTTTTATTTCTGCAAAAACCTGTTCTATAATTTCTACCACACGGGCATGTATTATTTTACTCAGGTTTTTAAGGGATATCTCTTTAGGCTCACGCCCCCTTAAACCGGGGATGGAAACAATTTCGTTATCCTTATTTTCGCCCGGCCATGCCGAACCAAACTTTACTTTAAGCAATTCGGCCTGCTTCTCTATAATAGAGCAGCCTTCTTTAATGTCTTCTGTTATGATATTGCCTCCAAACGGTATTACTGCCGTATGGCGTATAATGCCGTCTTTAAATATAGCAAGGTCTGTAGTACCGCCGCCAATATCAATAAGGGCTACACCGGCTTCTTTTTCTTCCTGGCTTAATACTGCATCAGCCGATGCCAGCGGCTCAAGAGTAAGGCCCGAAAGGTCTAACCCGCTGCTTTTTATACACCTGCCTACATTGCGTATGGATGATGCCTGGCCCACTACTACATGAAAGCTGCTCTCCAGCCTGCCCCCATACATGCCAATAGGCTCTTTAATTTCATTTTGGCCATCAATTTTAAACTCCTGTGGTAATACATGTATAATTTCTTCACCCGGCAACATGGCCAGTTTGTGCACCTGGTTTATAAGCCTGTCTATATCTTCATCCCCTATAACCTCTTCAGGGTTATTACGGCTAATATAGTCGCTGTGTTGTATGCTGCGTATGTGCTGCCCGGCTATGCCCACCACTACGTCATTTATCTTGTAGCCGGAGTCGGCCTCGGCTTCCTGTACAGCCTGTTGTATAGACTGTATGGTTTGGGTAATATTATTTACAACGCCACGGGCCACACCAAGGCTCCTGGATTTACCCACACCAAGAATTTCCAGTTTACCATACTCATTTTTCCTGCCTATCATCGCCACAATTTTTGTTGTACCGATGTCTAATCCTACTGCAATGCTGTCTTTTTCCATAAATCTATTTTTTGGTGCACACAACCTGTTGGGTGAACTTCAGGTTTATTGTTTTATAATTATCTATCACTGTATCATTTTTAGCATCCTGAAGAAATGCTTTATAATTTTTAAACTTCCTGTCTATATCTACCGGCCTGCCGAAAATAATTTCGTAATCATGATCCCTGCAACGCATTTTTACTCCACCAGCCGGGGTAATGGCAACACCAACAATATTCTTTTTTAAATAAACATCATCAAATATGTAATTAACCAATTGGTGTAATGTTGCCGCATCTACACTTTCTACCGCGCCCGTTACCAGCAAAACCCTTGCAGTTTCGCTTTCCGAGAGTGGCATTTGTGCCCCGTTATGATCAATGTAAAAAGATGTTCCCCCTTTAAAAACGCGTGCCACCGGCTTTCGCTGTACAATAACGGCGATAAGCTTGCCGTCTATTGTAGCGTAAACCTCTGCCTTATCAATCATTGGATTTTCATTAAGGCGTTTTTCCACGTTATTCAAATCTAAATTTTCTTTGCTAATGCCCGTAACCTCACCATAATTTTGTATCAACAACTTATTAACTTTATCCTTGGTGATATAACTCTCCTTATCAGCAAATTCAATACTTACCCCTTTTAATTTACGCGCCTCGTTACGGCCTCCTGAAAAAGAATACAGAAAACCTATAGCTGCTATAATAAGCAGCAGCCGTATGTTATTCCAGTTAAACCTTTTCATTTAATATCTTTTTAATTTCGGGAACCATTTCGCCTATATCCCCTGCCCCAATGGTAATAACCACTTGTGCATCTGTTTGTTTAAGCAAATCCGGCAACTGTTCTTTAGTAACCAGTTTTTTAGCCGGGTTATCCATCATATCCAACAGCCATTGCGATGTTACGCCTTCAATAGGCAACTCCCGGGCGGGATAAATATCCAGCAGCACTATATTTTTAAATTGCGAAAGGCTTTTGGCAAACCCTTCGGCAAAATCCCTGGTGCGGCTGTACAGGTGCGGCTGAAAAACTGCAAGCACTTTTTTATCCGGATACAGCTCATTAACCGCCTGGTATACCGCATCAATTTCTGTAGGGTGATGGGCATAATCATCTATATACACCAGTTTTTCCTTTTTTAACTGGTATGAAAAACGGCGCCTTACCCCTTTAAAGCTTTCAAGCGCACGGGCGATATCCTCTGCGGCTACCCCATAAGTATTTGCCATTGCAAACGCCAGCATGGCATTAGAGAGGTTGTGCCTACCCGGCAGCCCAAAGCGCAAACCTGTAATGGTTTGGGTTGGCGTTACGGCATCAAACACATACCAGCCGTTTTCTATACGCACATTTTGTGCTGAAAACTCACCTTTTTCTACTCCTACGGTTACCCCCTGCAAGGGCAACCCTGCGGCTACAAATAAATTATTTTTATCCTGTACCTTATCAGCAAACTCCACAAATGACGCCTCTATAGAAGCGGTATCGCCATAAATATCCAGGTGGTCGGCATCCATACTGGTTATGCAAGCTATGTTTGGGTGAAGGTGTAAAAAGGAACGGTCAAACTCATCAGCCTCTGCTACTGTTACACTTTTACCTTTACCAATAAGGTTTGAGTTATAGTTTTCTACTACCCCGCCCAAAAAAGCAGTAACATCTACCCCGCTGTGGTGCAATATATGCCCCAGTATACTTGAGGTAGTGGTTTTGCCATGTGTACCTGCAACTGCAAAACTAAAGGTGCCTTTAGTAATGATGCCCAATACTTCTGCCCTCTTTTTTACCGTAAATCCATTTTGCAAAAAGTAATTCCATTGCATATGGTTTTTGGGCACCGCGGGTGTTATTACCACAAGGGTATTTTCTTTATCAAAGAACGCCGGTTCAATTAATTCTGTTTTATCTTCAAAATGTACTGCAATACCTTCTGCCTGTAACTCGCCGGTAAGGTGCGTAGGGGTTTTGTCATAGCCTGCCACATTTTTACCCGCGTTATTAAAATAACGGGCCAGGGCGCTCATGCCTATACCGCCTATGCCAATAAAAAACACGTTATGTATTTTATCTAATTCCATTACCCCTGTTTGCTGTTAAGCAGTTTTTCTATTTCGTCTACTATATCTTTTGTGGCGCCGGGCTTAGCCAGCTTTTTTATATTTTGCCCCAGCTTTTGCTGCTTTTCAGTATTTGTTATAAGATCTGAAAAGACAGGCTGAAACTGTGTATCAAGCTGTACCTCTTTCAGCATTAATGCCCCATCTTTATTTACTATGGCGGCTGCATTTTTTGTTTGATGGTCTTCTGCCACGTTGGGCGAGGGTATAAACAGCACCGGTTTGCCCACTATACAAAGCTCTGAAACCGATGACGCCCCCGAACGGGACACCACCACATCGGCAGCGGCATAAGCAAGGTCCATGCGCTCTACAAAAGAGAGCACTGTAACATCTTCCTTATCACTGTGGTGTTGGTAATCATTAAAATACAGCTTACCACACTGCCATATTATCTGCACATCCTGCGCCACTATCCATGCCAGTTCTTTATCTATAAGCTGGTTTATACGGCGAGCCCCAAGGCTACCTCCTAAAACCAACAATGTCTTCTTTTGCGGGTCCAGCCCAAAACGTTCAATTGCCTCAGTACGTTTAGAGGCTGTATCTACCAAATCCTGACGTACCGGGTTACCGGTTACTACCAGTTTACCTGCCGGGAAAAACGCCTCCATATTATCATAGGCAACACAAATTTTAGCGGCTTTTTTTGCCAGCCATTTATTGGTAATACCTGCATAAGAGTTTTGTTCCTGCAAAAGGGTTGGTATACCAGCTGTGCCTGCAGCCCGCAATAGCGGCCCACTGGCATAACCGCCTGTACCTATGGCAACATCGGGTTTAAATTGTTTTACTATCTTTTTTGCTTTTAGTAAACTTTTAAGCAGCTTTACAGGAAAAAGTGCATTATCTACAGTAAGCCTGCGTTGTAAACCTGCAATCCATAAACCTTCTATCTTATAACCGGCCTGGGGCACCTTTTGCATTTCCATTTTATTTTCTGCCCCCACAAACAGGATTTCGCAATCGGGAAAACGCAATTTCAACTCATTGGCAATAGCTATAGCCGGGTAAATATGCCCCCCGGTACCGCCGCCGCTTAATATGAATTTTGGTTTTTCCATCTTTTAAATTTCCAAATGGCAAAGTAACTATGCCATTACCGTTACTGCTTTATATTATTCTACGTGGTATGTTACGTATTGTCATACTGTACACCGTAACTGCCAACAATTTATTTACCCATTACAGCCCGCATGGGGTTAGCAGCATCTTCAACCGAATATGCCGCGGGTGCCATACCTGCCTCTTCCTTATTTTTTTCTTTTAATATATGTTCATCTATCAATTGCTGAAGCGCTGCTTCACGCTCTTCTTTTTCAGCTATTTCCTGTGCTATTTCTTCTTCTTTTTTGGTAACGCTTAATATGATGCCAATTGAAATGCATATCATCCAGATGGAACTACCCCCGCTACTGATAAGCGGTAATGTTTGCCCGGTTACGGGAAGTAATTCTACCGCAACACCCATATTGATAAGTGCCTGGAAGATGACGGGAAAACCTAAACCGACTATTAAAAGTTTACCAAACAGTGATTTTGCCTTGTGTGCCGTTACCAAAAACCTGAAGAACAGCATAAGGTACAAAAACAACACAGCAAGCCCGCCGGCAAGGCCATATTCTTCTACAATTATGGCAAAAATAAAATCGGATGAACTTTGTGGTAAAAAGTTTTTCTGTATGCTTTTGCCTGGGCCAAGGCCATAAACACCTCCTGATGCTATGGCTATTTTTGCTTTTTCAATCTGGTAGTCATCTTCATTAGGGGTATCGTCAAAAAAACTATCCATACGCGATATCCATGTATCTACACGGTTGGGCATGGCTTTAGGAAATGCTTTGGCAAATAACACAAACATGGTAAGCATAGTTACCCCCATTGCCACAATGTAGAACAGATATTTTATTGGATATTTGCCTACAAACACCAGCATACATACCATAGAGAATATAAGTGCAGCCGTACTAAAGTTGGCAGGCAGTATTAACCCTAAAATGAGGAATACAGGAATCCATAACTCTATAAATGACGACCTGAAAGTTACCGGCTTATCATAAATTTTAGCCAGGTACCGCGCCACATAAACCATAAGCACTATACCGGCCAGTGCCGAGGTTTGAAAAGTAACCCCTATAAATGGCACTTTTATCCAGCGGCTTGCATTGGCTCCCTCTATTACCGTACCCTGAAACATAGTATACAGCAACAGCAGGCCTACCACAGGCATAGCCAACTGAGATAAACCTTTGTAATAATGATAAGGCACTTTGTGTACCAGATAAATAAGCCCGAAACCAATAAATATATGAACGAGATGCTTAACCAGGTAACCTATAGTAGAGCCTTTGCCTACCAGGTATACCAGGTTGGAGCTTGCGCTAAATACAGGCATGAATGAAATAAGGGCCAACAGCATCACGAATGACCATATGCCTTTATCTCCTTTCAGGTTGTTAATTAACTCTTTCACTTTTTATCTATTTTATTCATCATTCCAAGTCTCTTCTCCCCGGAGAGAAGTTGACTTTTTATAAATTCTGTACTGCTTCTTTAAACTGCCTGCCCCTGTCTTCGTAATTTTCAAACAGGTCAAAACTCGCACAGGCCGGCGAAAGCAATACGGTATCGCCTTTCTCTGCTATTTTATTGGCAATTTTTACGGCTTCATCCATGCTTGTGGTTTCTACAAGTACATCTACCACATTGGCAAAAGCTTCTATAATTTTGGCATTGTCTACACCCAGGGCTATAATTCCCTTTACTTTTTCGCGCACCATAGGCATTAATTCATGATAGTCATTGCCTTTGTCTACACCACCCACAATCCACACGGTTGGGGTATTCATGCTATCCAATGCGTAAAATGTTGAGTTTATGTTGGTAGCTTTACTGTCATTTATATACTGAACGTTTTGTATTTTTAATACTTTCTCCAAGCGGTGCTCTACCCCCTGGAAGTTAGAAAGGCTTTCCCTTATGGTTTGCTTTCTTATTTTTTTAAGTTGCGCTACTGCCGTTGCCGCCATCGCGTTTTTTACATTGTGCTTACCCTCTAATGACAGTTCGTTTATTGGCATAGTAAATTCGTGTTTCTTTATTTTACTTATTATTGTGTTATCTTTTACATATATCCCTTTTTTGGTAGCTCCCGAAAGCGAAAAAGGGATTAATTGCGCTTTTACTTTTTCCTTGTTTTTTTCAAGCCAGGCATTTATGGTTTCATCATCAGCATCATATATCAGGTAATCATCTGCCGTCTGGTTAGCCGTTATCCTGAACTTGGCTGCTATATACAGATCAAAATTATACTCATAGCGGTCCAGGTGATCGGGGCTTATGTTGGTTATTACCGCTATGTGTGGGCGGTACTTTTTTATCCCGTCAAGCTGAAAGCTACTTAGCTCTAATACATAACCCTCTGCCTTATTTTCGGCCACCTGCCAGGCAAAACTTTTACCAATATTACCTGCAAGCCCTACGTTTTGCCCCCCTTGCCGTAGCAGATAATGTGTAAGCATGGTAGTGGTGGTTTTACCATTGCTTCCGGTTATACCCACGGTTTCTGCTTGGGTATATTCAAATGCAAATTCTATTTCAGATATTACCTCTACCCCGGCATCAAGCAACTTTTTTACTATGGGCGACTTGTCCGGTATGCCCGGGCTTTTCATTACCATATCGGCATTCAGTATAAGGTCTTCGGTATGCTGGCCTTCTTCAAAGCTTATTTTATTAATTGCAAGAACTTCTTTATAATTGCTTTTTATCTTTCCGGCATCAGACAGAAAAACATCAAAGCCTTTTTTCTTTCCTAAAATGGCAGTACCAACACCGCTTTCTCCCCCACCTAAAATTACCAGCCTCATAATTATCTTAGTTTTAATGATACCAGTGAAAAAATGGCCAGTAATATTCCTATAATCCAAAAACGGGTAACAATTTTACTTTCATGGTACCCTTTTTTCTGGTAATGGTGGTGCAATGGCGCCATTAAAAAAATGCGCCTGCCTTCACCATATTTTCTTTTTGTGAATTTAAAATAAGCCACCTGTACTACTACCGAAAGGTTTTCTGCCAGGAAGATGCCACACAATACCGGTATTAACAGCTCTTTGCGTACTGCAAAAGCCAGTACCGCTATAATACCTCCAATGGTAAGGCTACCTGTATCACCCATAAACACCGATGCCGGATAGGTGTTGTACCATAAAAATCCGATGAGTGCACCTACAAAGGCTGTTATAAACACCGTCATTTCCCCAGAGTTGGGTATATACATTATATTGAGATAATTAGACAACATAATATTACCCGATACAAAGGCAAAAATACCCAGTGCCAACACCACTATTGCCGATGTACCTGCTGCCAGGCCGTCTATACCATCAGTAAGGTTGGCTCCGTTGCTTACGGCTGTGATAATAAATATTACAATAGGTATAAAAATCAGCCAGGCATAATTTTTATAATCATCGCCTATCCACGATAGCAGCTCGGCATAATCAAATTCGTTGTCTTTTAGGAACGGGATAGTGGTAGCCGTTGATTTTTCTTCAAGTGGGAGCGTTTCAGCCGCTGAACTTTCTGAATAAATGTTTACCTTCCCGGTATCTGTACGTACAGTAACGTGTGGATGGAAATACAATATATACCCTACAATAAGCCCGAGGCCTACCTGCCCCACAACCTTAAACCTACCTTTTAAACCTTCTTTATCTTTTTTAAATATTTTAATATAATCATCTATAAAGCCTATGGTACCCATCCATAATGTGGTAACAATAAGTAGCATAACATAAATATTATCCAGCTTAGCCAACAGCAATACCGGTATAAGGGTAGAAAATATTATTATAAGCCCACCCATAGTTGGTGTACCTGCTTTTTGTGTTTGCCCTTCAAGTCCCAGCTCACGCACGGTTTCGCCTATTTGCTGACGGCGTAAAAAGTTGATTACTTTTTTACCAAAAACAGTAGAGATAAGCAATGACAGTATAATGGCCAAACCGGAGCGGAATGTGATATACTGAAATACCCCTGTGCCCGGAACGTTCCAGTGCTTGTGCAGATAATCGAATAAATAATACAGCATATTGCTACTTTTTTAATTGCACTAAAATTTCCTTTACTGTTTCCATATCATCAAAGTCATGCTTAACCCCCTTTATTTCCTGGTAAGTTTCATGGCCTTTACCTGCTATAAGAATTATATCGTTAGGGAAAGCCAGCTGGCAGGCCAGTTTAATGGCTTGTTTCCTGTCAACTACCGCAACGGTTTTTTTATAATTCTGGGGCTCTACCCCCTTTTCCATATCTTCAATTATATCCAGTGGGTCCTCGCTACGCGGGTTATCACTGGTAAAAATGGCCCTGTCACTCATAGTGGAGGCTATATTTGCCATAACCGGCCTTTTGGTTTTATCCCTGTCGCCTCCACAGCCTACTACGGTAATAAGCTGCTCGTTACGGGTGCGTATATCACTTATAGTATCCAACACATTTTGCAGTGCATCGGGCGTATGGGCATAATCTATAATAGCCGTAACTTTAGTTTCAGATATAATAAACTGAAACCTGCCCGATACACTTTCAAGTGCGCTCATTAGCTGCAACACCTCTTTCTCATCAAGCCCAAGGTTTACGGCAGCAGCATATACTGCCACAAGATTATAGGCATTAAAACTACCTATTAGCTTTACCCATACCTCCTGCCCGTTGACTTTAAGCAGTAAACCGGTAAACTGGTTTTCCAGCACCTGTGCTTTGTAATCAGCATAGGTTTTAAGGGCATAGGTCAACTTTTTAGCTGCAGTATTTTGCAGCATTACCAAGCCATTTTTATCATCTACATTTACCAGGGCAAAAGCGTTTTTTGGCAAATCATCAAAGAACTTCTTTTTAACATCGCGGTATTCAGCAAATGTTTTATGGTAATCCAGGTGGTCATGCGACAGGTTGGTAAAAATGCCTCCGGCAAAAACCAGCCCGTCTGTCCTGCGTTGGTGTATACCGTGCGAACTCACCTCCATAAAGCAATAATCTACCCCTTCATCTACCATTTGTTTCAGGTAGCGGTTAATAGTAATAGAGTCTGGCGTGGTATGCGTGGCAGGATATTCTGTATTGCCTACCATAATTTTAACCGTACTCAATAATCCCGCTTTATAACCCGCGTTTTTAAAAAGCTGGTATAATAATGTGGCTATTGTAGTTTTACCATTAGTACCGGTAACGCCTACCAGTTTTAAATTTTGCGACGGGTTGCCATAATAATTTGCTGCCATAAATGCCAGCGCGGCATGGGTGTTTTTTACCTTAATATAAGTAACCCCTTCTTTTATATCGTCCGGCAGTGTTTCGCATACTATTGCAACCGCACCCTGCCCGGCCGTTTGTGCTATATAATCATGCCCATCGCTGTTTGTGCCTTTTATAGCCACAAACACATCGCCCCGGCTGACCTTGCGGGAATCAAATTCCACCTTTTCAACCAAAATATCCGTTGGGCCTTTTACGGCCTCAATGGGGGTTTTATATATAAGGTCCCTTAATATCATTACAATAGCTCTAAGGTTATCGTTTGGTTTTTAGTTACTTTTTGCCCGGGCGCCAGCGATTGTTTTTTTACTTTGCCCATACCCAGCACCTGCACTTTAGCGCCCATATTACCTAATAGCGCCACGGCATCCATACCGCTCATGCCAATAGTATTGGGCATAGCGCTGCCAGCCTTTTGTATGCTGGTATAATAAGAGGCATATAATTTTTCCTGCTGTTGGGTTGTCTGATCCAGCTTTTTAACCTGGTTGGTAGAGGGCGCATCAGTAAATATTTTCTGGGCAATCCGGCGAAATACCGGTCCTGAAACATCTGCCCCGTAGTACCCTTTTCTTACACTGGGTTTGTGTATTACCACAATGCATGAATATTTTGGGTTATCTGCCGGAAAATATCCAACAAAAGAAGATGAATAATACATTTCCCCATCTTTGCCCTTACCATAATTTACCTGTGCCGTACCGGTTTTACCCGCCATGGAAAAATTAGGCGAATACAGTTTATTACCGGTCCCTTTTTTTACCACATCCTCTAAAATAGCTTTTATTTTATCCAGTGTTTTCTGGCTGCACAATTGCGGTACTAAAACCTCTTTATCATATTTTTTAATGGTTTTATCCCACTCTTTTATTTCTTTTACAAATAATGGTTTTACCACCTCGCCGTTATTGGCTACCCCATTATAAAAAGCAAGTGTTTGCAACGGGGTTAAGCTTACGCCATACCCAAAGCCCATCCATGGTAAAGAAAGCTTAGACCATTGTTTGTCTCCCGGGTGTGGCATTTTAGGGTAGCCTTCCCCTTTTATAGATACACCCAGCCTTTTACTAAGCCCAAAATCATCTATATGCTTTAAAAAAGCCTCGGGATCATCTTTATAATTTTCATACACTGCCTGCACCAATACGGTGTTAGAAGACACCTCAAAACCACGTGCCAGGGATATTTTTCCGTAACCACCCCTGTGGGAATCCCTTACATGGCGGCCAAAATAGCTTATATCGCCACCCTGAGTGTCATACACGGCGCTGGTATCCACTTTTTCGTCATCAAGCAACGCCATAAGCCCGGCCAGTTTAAAGGTAGAGCCCGGTTCCTGAGATTCGCCCACCGCATAGTTTACCGTTTCATAATACGTACTGTCACTGGCACGGCCCAGGTTAGATATAGCTTTTACATACCCGGTTTTGGTTTCCATTACCACCACACAGCCGTGGTCTGCCTCATAATATTCAAGTTGTTTTAATAAAGCATGGTGCGCAATATCCTGTATATACACATCTATGGTACTTATTACATCGCAACCGTCTACAGGGTCTATCTCATTAACATCATTAATAGGCTTCCACTGGTTCTTGGCTATTTTCTGCATCATGCGGCGGCCATCTTTACCGTTTAGGTATTCGGCAAAAGCCCCTTCAATACCCACATAAAGCGTTTTACCGCTATGACTTATGCGCTCATACCCTACGGTACGTTCGGCTATTTTGCCTATAGGGTGCTCGCGCACTGTTTTCTGCTCTGTAATAATCCCTCCCTTATAAGCACCTAGCTCAAAAAGCGGAAAACTTTTAATACGAAGCAAATCAGTATAATTAAGTCCGCGTGCTATAAACAAGTACCTGTTTTTATTAACCCGGGCTTTGCGTAGCGCGTTATAATAGTAATCAGACGGTTTACCCAACATTACTGAAAGCGAATCGGCCAGTGGCGACAGATATGCATCAAAATCTTCCGAAGCTGGAGATAGTGCATCAAAACGTATGGTATAGTGCGGTATAGAGGTAGCCAGCAAGCTTCCGTCTGCCGAATACACATTGCCGCGGTTGGCAGGAATGGTAAAATCTTTAACGGTGCGCTGGCGGGCAAGCGTTCGGTAATAATCGCCCTCTACCCACTGTATATTAGTTAGCTTTACACAAACAAGAACAGCCATCATAAATATTATGAAGGCTACAAAGTAGATACGGTAAGAGATTTTTTTATCCTCTACTCCCATAATTTTGCAAGTGTATTTTTTTCTTTCTCTTTAATTACTTTTATCTTTTTTGGCGGAATCTGACTGGGAAAAATATCCCTTTTTTGCATTTTTGCCGCCACAGTACTTTCCATCTTCAGTTTCATAAGCTCAGAGCGCCTGTCTACAAAAGTGGCCCGTAATACTTTTATCTCATTTTCCAGCTCTGATATCCTGAAGAGCTTTTGTTCATAATTGTGCGAATTGGCAATCATTAACATAGCCACCAAGATTAAGAAAATAATGAAACGCCAGTTTTTCATAGACCCCTGGTCTACCAGATATTTAGCTTTTAATAAACTGTATACCCCGCCTTTCATAACTATAATTTTTCTGCTATTCTTAATTTAGCACTGCGCGCCCTGTTATTTTTTGCTATTTCAGCTTCATCCGGCACTATAAGCTTCCCTATATTTTTAAATGGCACTTCAAAATTGCCGTATATATCACGCTCTGGCTCCCCTTCAAACATACCATTGCGTATAAAACGCTTTACCAGCCTGTCTTCAAGCGAATGGTAGCTTATCACACTAAGCCTGCCACCAGAAGGCAAAATTTCTTCAACCTGCATTAAAAACTCCTTTAGCACTTCTATTTCCTGATTTACCTCTATACGTATAGCCTGGTATATCTGCGCCAATATCTTATTGCTTTTATGTGGCGGTAAAAATTTAGCCAGCGCCTCTTTTAGCTCCCCTGTATTTTTTATAGCCTTGTCGCGCCGGGCGTGTACTATGGTATTTGCCATTGCACCTCCGGTTTTAATCTCACCGTACTCCTTAAAAATCTGCCTTAGGTGTTTTTCTTCATAATCATTTATAACCTTATACGCGTCCAGCTCCCCTTTACGACTCATCCGCATATCCAGCCCGGCATCAAAACGGGTACTGAAACCACGCTCTGCCACATCAAACTGATGCGACGAAACACCGAGGTCTGCCAAAATACCGTCTACCTCTTTCACTCCATAAAACCTTAAATAGCGTTTTATAAACCTGAAGTTTTCCGGTATCAGCGTAAAACGGGAATCATCAATAACATTAGCCTGCGCATCTTCATCCTGGTCAAAAGCAAACAATTTACCATCGGGACCAAGCCTGCTTAAAATTTCGCGTGAGTGTCCGCCGCCACCAAAGGTCACATCTACATACACCCCATCAGGCCTTATATTAAGCCCGTCTACACTTTCATTAAGCAATACCGGATTATGATATTCCATCATCATCATTTATATTTCCCATTACTTCTTCAGCCAGAGCAGCAAAATCATCCGCAGATGCATCAATCGATGCCTCATAACGGTCTTTATCCCACACCTCAACAATATTTACCGCCGAAGACAATACCACATTAGCCTCTATACCTGCAAAAAGCACCAGGTCTTTTGGCACCAGCAACCTTCCGGCAGCATCCATTTCTACTATTTTAACCCCTGCCGTAAACCTCCGGATAAAATCATTATTTTTTTTAACAAAGCGGTTCAGCTTATTAATTTTCTCCATCATTTTATTCCACTCAGCCATAGGATACAACTCAAGGCAGGGCTGAAAAACTGAACGCTTCAATACAAAACCATCGCCCAAACCTTCATGCAGCTGCTTCTTCAAAGGAGCAGGAATCATCATCCTACCTTTGTTATCTACCTTGCATTCATATGTTCCTATTATGGTATTCAAGCAGTTATGTTTCAGGTCATTTTATAGCAAATATAAATATTATTTCCCATTATTTACCACTCTCTACCACATTGTTAATAAATTTTGCCTGTTTATACCACTTTGTGATAAAATGACCTGTAAAACAATTTTGAGAAAAATTATTGCTTAAAAAAATTTAAGCATTTCGCAGATATTTTTGAAAAAAAAGTACTATTTCAGCAAAAAGCATGATAATTTTATAAAAACGATCAAAACTATAAAGTTTTGTTAATTTAAAACTGATACACAAACACTTAACTCTCTTGTATGAGGCATACACTTTTAAAAGTAAAGCAGGCCGCGCAAATGACTCAAATTAAAGGGTAACAAAAAAAAATTATATTTTAGAAAGTCCTATATTTGTGCTGATTTGAAATGTTTAGTATCACACATGCAAAGCACACATAAAGAAGGCAAATACACTTATTACGAGGCAGGCGAAGGCACCCCGATTATCATACTTCACGGATTGATGGGCGGGCTGAGTAATTTTGACGGTGTAGCCAGCTATTTTCCGAAACAGGGCTATAAAGTAGTAATACCAGAGTTGCCTATATACACACAAAGCATATTAAAAACCAATGTAAAAGCCTTTGCCCGCTGGGTAAAAGACTTTATAACCTATAAGGGGTTTGACAGGGTAATACTACTTGGCAACTCGCTGGGTGGCCACATAGCTTTGTACCACACTAAAATGTACCCCGAAAAAATGCTTGGGCTTATAATAACCGGAAGTAGCGGGCTTTATGAAAGCGCCATGGGCGACAGCTACCCGCGCCGGGGCGACAGGGCGTATATTAAAAAGAAAGCAGAAGAAGTTTTTTATGATCCCGCCATAGCTACCGAAGAGATTATTGATGAAGTATATGCGGTTGCCAATGACAGGATTAAACTGGTAAAAACCCTTACCATAGCCAAAAGTGCCATAAGGCACAATATGGCAAAAGACCTGCCTAAAATGCATGTGCCTACCTGCATAATATGGGGTAAAAACGATACAGTAACACCTCCGGATGTGGCTGAAGAATTTAATAAACTACTACCTAACTCGTCTTTACACTGGATTGACAAATGTGGCCATGCCGCCATGATGGAACATCCGGACGAGTTTAATGAAATAATGCATGCCTGGCTCAAAAAAACCATTGAGCAGGAAACCGTATAATATAATTAAGGCTGTTTAAAACCGGCTTCCACAATTTACCACCGGATGAAAATAACCAGCGCCGAATTTGTTATAAGCAACAGCGATGTAAAAAAATGCCCGAAAGAGCCACTGCCTGAGTATGCTTTTATAGGGCGTAGCAATGTAGGCAAATCATCACTTATCAATATGCTTACAGGCCGCAACAGCCTGGCAAAAACATCTGGCAGGCCCGGCAAAACACAGCTGATTAACCATTTTAAAATAAACGGCAACTGGTTTTTGGTAGACCTTCCCGGTTATGGATATGCGCGTGTTTCTAAAACTGCTAAAAAAACATTCCAAAAATTTATCACCCAGTATTTTGAGCAGCGAGAACAATTGGTGTGCGGTTTTGTATTGGTGGATATTCGCCATGAGGCGCAAAAAATAGACCTGGAGTTTATTAATTACCTGGGCGAAAAGCAGGTGCCTTTTTGTATTATTTTTACAAAAGCTGATAAAATTGGACCTAAAGTGCAACTGGCACATGTTGAGGCTTACACTAAAAAAATGCTGGAAGCCGGATGGGAAGAAATGCCCCGGTATTTTGTAACCTCATCTTCTAAAGGGTTAGGTAAAGATGAAGTACTGGAGTTTATAGATAATGTAAACAAGGATTTTTTCAGCAACACCCCTATATAATTTTTTTATCCATAAAATAATTGGTAAAAACCTGCCCGTTATACGGAACCTGCTGCGGGCTAATTATAGTATACCCCTTTTGTAAAAAAAATGTTTTTGCTGTTATAGAAACAGCTACCGTTATACGTTTATAGCTATTTTGCAGTGCATGCGCTTCTATAGCGGCTACAAGTTTACCTGCAATGCCTTTGCCCTGGTAATTTTTATGCACAAACAGGTGGTCAAAATATCCGGTATCATCTATATCGGCAAAGCCGCACAATACCCCGTTAATTTTAGCTACAAGGGTATAATGTGCCAGTAGCTTCTGCCCCCAGCGCTCTGCATCAATAGTTGCAGGCGCCCATGCGTTTAGTTGCTCCGGGGTATAATCCTTTGCATTTATTGCATGCACAGTATCCCTGAAAAGCTGTACTAAATCGGGCAGATCATCTGCATTATACCTTCGTATAAGAACATCCACTTTGCTTCTTAATCTTTTTTAAGTTCCAGCTTTTCGGCAAAATAATCGCAAAAATCGCGCATGGTTTCTGCCATTTTTGGGTCGTCTGTGGCACGCTCATAGGTATGCGACATAGAAACCAGCGTTTGGTGAAAGAAAACTTTCATTTCATCCACAGGCATATCTTTAGTCCATAAGTCTATACGCATACTCTCCTGGGCTTTGTTGTCCCATACAGAAAGCATCACGGCCTTGCTGTCTTCATTTACCACACCGCCATCACGAGCGGTCCAGCTAAGTTTTTCCGGCACGCGGTTTTCATCAAGTTCTACAACAATTTTTATTTCAGATTTTAAAGGATTTTTGGCCATTATTTTTTGGGCTTGTATTTAGAGTTTTCAAAAATAGTCCTGGCATCTGTTGCCATTAGCTCCTGCAAAGGTACGTTTTTATTGTTTTGGGCATACGCCCTTACAATTTGCCACCCCAGCCACTGCCCCAACCTGCCCGGCGACTCATTATCAAGTTCAAGGTAAAATTTGCTAAAAGGTGCTGGATTAATAAACCTGCCGGGGAGTTTACTATCATTATCAAATAAAAGCTTGCGGTCTACAAAATAGCGCCATATTTCTTCTTCATTAACTTCGGCCCATGCTTCCTGCTCTTTAGTGTAACCTATTTTGTCATTATCACCCACATCCGGTATAAGCAGGTCTTTAAGGTAAAGCTGCTTACCGTAAAACACCATTAACGAAAGTAAAGTGCGATCGGCAGGCGGGGCTATTTTACCTGAAGAAAAAGCAGTAACAATATCCGGTACTATTTGAGACGGCTCATGCTCCTGTAGGTGGTATTTATCCATACTGCTAACATAAAGCTCATTATCTTTTCCCAGGTAAAGGCTAAGGGGAATAAGAATTAAGCCGTCTTCATATACACATTTCATATCCAGGTTATCATATACCAATGTGATTACGCGGGGCCTGGGCGTTTCCGGGTAATAAAATTTTATATGCCTGTAAAGTGAGGTAATATTTTGCTGAAGCGTATCCAGGTCGGGATATTTCTTTTGCACTTCTGTGTATAATTTACGTTCAAACTCATTATTTTGTTTTTCAACCCACTCTGCATCGGGTACATTAGCCGGAAATAAAAAAGGGAATTTCTTTTTAAGTCCGGGCAGATTTTCGGGTTTTGTTTCAAAAAAAAGTTTATCAAAACGTTCTATAGCAATCTCCTCTACAGGAATTTCGGCTATTTTCTCTTCTGTTTCATTTTCTTTTTTACATGAAAATACTATAAGTACTGCAAACAAAATGATGATGTTTTTTTTCATTTTATATTTTATTGCTGATTTCTTTCTTTACTATTTTTTAAATTTATGGCAAATATACATACAACGTTAATAAACAACAATTATGCTAACCCATACAAAATTTGATTCTGAAGCTATTGCCAACCATATAACCAACTGGCTGCACGACTATGCCACTAACGCAAAAGTAAAAGGATTTGTTGTAGGGATATCAGGCGGAATTGATTCTGCCCTTACCTCTACGCTGTGCGCCCGCACCGGGCTGCCTACCCTTTGCCTGGAAATGCCCATTCACCAGGCCGATAGCCACGTGAGCCGCGCGAAAGAGCATGTAAAAAATTTACAGGCCAGGTTTAGCAATGTTTCATCGGAAGAAGTAGATCTTACCAGTACTTTTGCCCACTTTAAAGAGCAGGTACCCCAAGCCGGCACACAGCATTTAACCGACCTTACCCTGGCCAATACACGCTCGCGCCTGAGGATGGTTACCCTGTATTATTTTGCCGGCATACATAATGCGCTTGTTGCGGGAACCGGCAATAAAGTAGAAGACTTTGGCGTAGGGTTTTATACTAAATATGGTGATGGCGGGGTTGATGTAAGCCCTATAGCTGACCTTACCAAAACAGAGGTGCGTATTTTAGCACGCCACCTTAATGTGCCTGACAGTATATTGGTTGCAAAACCTACCGATGGGCTTTTTGGCGATGACCGCAGTGATGAAGACCAGATTGGCGCTACATATGAAGAACTTGAATGGGCAATGCAACAAAATGATTCTGGCAAAGTTGCGGCAGATTTTACCGGACGTGAAAAAGAGGTTTTTGAAATTTATAAACGTTTAAACACTATCAACCAACATAAAATGCAACCGATACCAGTTTGTAAAATTCCCTTAAATTTGACATAAAATTCTTTCATTCACAATACTTTAAGATATTAATTGCTAACTTTACTTATAAGTGAAACCCTAAAAAATCACAATTATGATAAAGTTATGCCTGGCGGATAATCATCCTGTAGTGCATTATGGAATGAAATCGTATTTTAGCGATAATCTTCAAATTAGTTTTGTGGGGGTGGTAAATAATCTGGACAGCCTGTTAGATGTTTTAGGCAAAAAAACGGTAGATGTTGCTGTTATAGACCTTGAACTTGAAGGATTAACCAGTATTAGTTCTGTAAAATCCCTCGTTAAGGATTTTCCTGAAACGAAAGTTATTATATTTACCAACCTTGCTGAACAGATTTATGCCCCAAATGCGCTAAAAGCCGGTGTTTCTGCCTATATACACAAAAGTTCTAAAATGGAAGAGCTGGAGCACGCTATAAAAAAAGTAAATAGTGGTGAAGTAGTGTTTAGTGAAACCGTAAGAAAAAATCTTGCCCTTTTAAATAAAGGTAAAAAATCTGAACGGTTGTACAGAAAACTTTCGAGCCGCGAAATTGAAGTACTGCGTTACCTTAGCGAAGGCAAAAAAAACAAGGAAATTGCCAAACTTTTAGAGCTTAATGAAAAAACAATAAGTACATATAAGCTAAGGCTGCTTACCAAATTACATGTTACCAACCTTGTAGATTTGGTTAATAAAGCAAAAACCCTCGAAATTGTATAACTAACCACACCATACTACCAAAAAGAAAACTTTACTTTTATAATATAACGGGCTGTCTTTAAAAGACAGCCTTTGTTATTTTTGTATGGCAAGCAATTAAAAATCATGTTATATGTTTCAAACTTCAGATAAATATAACTATTATGTTTACATCATTACAAATAAAACAAGAACTGTTTTATACATTGGATTTACCAAAAATTTAAAGGAACGCTTAAATTATCATCAAAATCCTGAAGCGAATTCTAAAGCCTTTACGGCCAGGTATAAATATTATTATTTACTTTATTGGGAACATTATTCAGATGTTCAGGCGGCTATTAACCGGGAAACACAATTAAAAAAATGGAGTAGGGAAAAGAAAGAAAACTTAATTAGGCAGAATAATCCTGAATTCAGATTTTTTAACGATGAAATTTAGAGATTCCTCCACTACGGTCGGAATGGAACTAAAGCCAAATATAAAAACTTCCATTTCGAGCGAAACGAAGTGAAGCCGAGAAATCTAAAACTAAATACATACAAATTCTTCCACGACGGTCAAAAAGGAAGCCCAGTTAGAGAACACTATACTAATAAAACCTGCTACGGATTCGGTTTATTTTTCTGGAAAGGTAATTTACCAGTATATTATAATCATTAACTGCCATGAGTATTTCCATGTTATCGGCATCGGGGCTTACACCGCTTTTTAAATTTTCTATAAGCCTGCCTAAAAGTAGCCAGCGCAAATCAATTATATGTTCATTAGTATAAGTGGCTACAGAAAGGTTTTTATCCTTTACAGGAATTTGCTTTTTCTCTTCCCACTCATGCAGGTGGTATTTTTCATCCTGCATAAAAATATCGGCCACTACCCCCTGCAAATCCGGACTCAGCGTATTTAGAAAAGATTCGGCATTAAGGGTGCCGTTATGGGCAATATAATGATTTATAATTACTGTATAAAGTTGCTTAAATAATGGGTTGGTAAATTCTATTTCGTCTTCCTGAAGGTTTAGGTAAATACGCTCATATACTTTATAATCTTTGCGCTCGGTATACTCATATTCTTTACCAAACTCATCATATTTTATGTATACATCTTCAAACTCCTGCTCAGCGCCGCCATAAAGCAATAAAATTTCGATTATTTTACGCTCCAGCCCTTCCAATATGTTTATGCGTACCTGAGCAACAGTATCTTCGCCTGTAACCGGCTTGAGGGTTTGCTCTTTACGTTCCTGTTTATATTTTTTATCTGCTTCGGTAATATCTTTTTGTACCAGCTGTGCCAGTGTGCTTACCAGCACCTGCTCACTAATATCCATAATACGGGCGGTTTCCTGTATGTATACCTCGCGTTGTATCCTGTCTGGTATTTTAGAAATACTGCTTACCATATCCCGTATGAGCCCTGCTTTTTTAACCGGGTCGTTTTTGGCTTCATCCATAAGGAGTGATGCCTTAAAGCGGATAAAATCCATGGCATTTTCATCCAGGTATTTTACCAGTTCTTCATACGGTGTTTTTTTTGCAAAACTGTCCGGGTCATCCCCTTCAGGAAAAGTGCAGACCTTTACATTCATACCTTCTTCAAGAATGAGGTCAATACCACGGATAGATGCCCGTAACCCTGCCGCATCACCATCAAAAAGCACTGTGATGTTTTTGGTAAGCCGGTTAATAAGCCTTATCTGGTCCGGAGTTAAGGCAGTACCGCTGCTGGCCACTACGTTTTCTATACCGGCCTGGTGCAGTTGTATCACATCGGTATAACCCTCTACCAGGTAGCAATTATCTTTTTTGGCTATTTCCTGTTTGGCATGGTAAATACCATACAGCACCTTACTTTTGTGGTAAATATCACTTTCGGGTGAATTTAGGTATTTTGCTGCTTTTTTATCGTTGCCCAGAATACGCCCGCCAAAGCCAAGCACACGCCCGCTCATACTTTGTATGGGGAACATCACCCTGCCACGGAATCTATCGGCCATGCGGCCATCTTCCCTAACAATGGTAAGCCCTGTTTTTTCTAAAAATTCAACGTTATAACCCTTACCTGCTGCCTCTTTGCTGAATGCATCCCACTCTGCAGGAGAATAGCCCAAACCGAATTTTTTTATAGTATCTGCCGTAAAGCCCCGCTCTTTAAAATAGCTGTAGCCTATAGCGCGGCCCTCATCAGTATTATGCAGTATATTGTAAAAGTATTTTTGGGCAAACTCTGATACCAGGTACATACTTTCACGTTCATTTGCCTGCTCTTTCTGTTCGTCACTCTGCTCGGTTTCCTCTATTTCAATACTGTATTTGTTGGCTAAATAGCGTATGGCTTCGGGGTATGAAAAATGTTCGTGCTCCATTAAAAAAGCCACTACATTACCGCCCTTGCCACTACTGAAATCTTTCCATATCTGTTTTACAGGAGATACCATAAATGAGGGCGACTTTTCATTGCTGAAAGGACTTAATCCTTTCATATTACTACCTGAGCGTTTCAGGTTTACAAAATCGCCAATCACCTCCTCTACACGGGCGGTTTCAAAAACGGTATCTATGGTATTTTTTGAGATCAAATCCTTTTAATAAGCCGGAATAACAGAGCGGCAAAGTTACAAAGTTTACTGCCTTAATGATAAAAGAATTACAATAACAGCAAAACTATCAGTCTTTCAGGTCGCAAGGCTCATTTTCCAGCTCTACCTCAACCGTATAATGCGTAAACGGATATTCTTTAAGTATGGTTTTAACATCCTGCTTTACCTGCAACACCTCGGCAAAGGTAGTAATGCCCTGTGTGCGTACATGCGTGGTATATACATGGTGCTCACCCTCTAAAGACCAGATATGGGTATGGTGTATGTTTACCACATAAGGTAATTTTAAAATTTTGTGTTTTATCTCGTCAGTATCTATATCTCCCGGTACAGACTGCATCATGATGACTACCGTCTCTTTTAACCTGCCAAAAACATTGTATAATATAAATAGTGTAATACAAAGCGAAAGTGCAGGGTCCAGCCATGGGGCATCGGTAAAAAGCATTACAATACTTACCACCAGTACAGCAGTCCAGCCCAGTACATCTTCTATAAGGTGCCAGCTTACCACACGCTCATTTAATGATTTCCCCCCGCTTAGTTTATACGCGGCATATCCGTTAACAGCAATACCCAATAGTGCAAAATAGAGCATTCCCTGGGCATCCGCTGGCTCTGGCGCCATAAGGCGGTTAACTGCTTCATACACCACAAAGCAGGATCCCGCAATTAAAACGATACTATTTATAAGCGCCCCTAAAAGGGAGAACCGGCTATAGCCGAAGGTAAATTTATTATCGGCTTTTTGTTTTGATTTATTGTGCAGGTACCATGATATACCCAAAGAAAGGCTGTCGCCCAGATCATGCAGGGCATCTGAAAGTATGGAAACACTGTTTACATAAAAACCGCCCACAATTTCCAACAAGGTAAAAACAAGATTCAGGAAAAAAGCTACTTTAAGGTTTTTTCCAGAATAATTATGGTCATGACTATGGCCGTGTGCGTGATTGTGTGGCATGGGCGATTGCGTTTTGCCCCCTAAATTACAAAGGATTATTTTTTAACTTCTAAATAATTTATTAAAACAAAAAAGACGCCTTCAGATGGATATCTGAAGACGTCTTAAAAGTACAAAACTAACCTTTAACGTATTAATTAAAATCAAAACGTATGCCAAGAGACAAATTATTCTGATCTATTTGATTATTACTAAATACAGGCTGCAAATCGTATTTTGCATATAAGCTAAAGGAACTATAACCAACATAGGCGCTTACACCATATACAAAATCATTTACGTGATAATTGCCTTTGGTTTTCTCTTTTACTTTATTGCCATTATCATTATCAAAAACCAGCTTTTGCTTTTCTTTTACATTTATACCTGCGTAACCGCCAATACCTATGCGTACACTTTTTTGCACCGGGTAGTATGTTTTATCCCCGTTTACTTTTTTAGCCCCAAAGTCAAACTCAAGGTGGGCCGGTATAACAAGGTTTACATAACGCAGCTTACTTGTTTTAAACGTCCTCCCTTTTGGGTCATCTATTAAAACGGTTTGTTTTCCATCTACTGCAAATATCCTGTTATTGGTAGGGCGCAGGTTATTGTACTGTAATGATAGCCCGTATTTAAAATGCAGCAGGTTGTTATCTTTAAATATGCGGGTATTAAGTGCTACACCCCACTCATAAAAATCAGAGCTGTTTTTAAAATTCTCATCATCAATCTCCCCATCGGTCATCAGCCTGTTTAAACCCAGTGCAAATACAAATTGAGAGGTGGTGCGGTTGTAATCTTTTTCTACCTTAACCGAATCATTTTCGGTATGGTTAACTTTTATACCTAATATAGTAGTTGTATTACTCTTACTCTCCACTTTGCCATCTACTTTATCCTGTACCAGTTCATCTAGTTTTTGCTGCTCAACAGCTACACGGGTCTCTATATTTGCAGCCCTTTTCTCGGCATATTCCTGTTTGCGCTCATCAGCTTCATCCTTGGTAATTTCATTATTCTCTAATAACTGGTTTACCGCCTCTACTTCCGCTTTAAGCGAATCCTTTTCCTGTTTGGTTATCTGCTGTATGTTTCTGGCAATAGCAGCGGCTTTTTCTTCAAAGGTTTCCTGGGCAAAAAGCCCTGTAGTAAAAAGGCATAGCAATCCTACTACATAAAAATTGATCGTTTTCATGTTTTTGATGATTTAAAATGTAATTCTGATTTTATTTGTGATTTCTGTTAGCTACAGATGTTTTTACAGCATTAAAGTTTTTTACCACTGTTTGCAGGGCTTTGCTCCTAAAGCTTTCGTCAAGCTCACCTTCTACAGAAGTAAGCAAAGAGTTTGAATTTATAGCCACACGGGTTTTGTTGCCTGAAATTTTACTATTTCCAGTAGTAAGCACTTGCTCAAGAGCGATATCAGTTTCTACCGAAGCCAGTAATGAAGAGGCATTTACTTCTATTTTATTTTTGTTTACCTCTTGTTGTGCTACTGCCTTTGTAAAAGGAGTTTCATCAATTACTGTCGGTGTTACAACTAACGGCTGTAATTGTTCTTTTTGCTGTGTTGCTGTATTTAAGCCTTTATTTTGTTTAGAAACTCTTACCTGTGCTACTGCTGTGTTTTTGTGTATTTGAGTTTCAGGGGTTATGTCTTCAACAATATCATGTGTACTTTCGCTACTAAACACTTCAGGTTTACCCTCTAACGGTTCCGGTTGCTGTTCCTGATGTATAACTACATTGGTATTATTATCTATAACATTTTGCTGCCCCTCTTGCTGGTTTAAAAATATACCGCCGCCTACTAACAATGCTATAAAACAAGCCGCCATATATAACCATGCCCTGTTGGGTGTTTTCTTTTTTTCGGTTACCGAAAGCATGGCATCAAGCCTGTCCCACGCGGCAGGCCCGGGCTGTATGGTGCGCTGCTCCAGTTTTTGCTTAATTTGCTTTTCCAGCTTATTCTGTTCCATTTTCATAATTTTTTAATTTGATAACCTGTTCCTGCAGCATTTTCCTGGCATGTGAGAGTTGCGATTTTGATGTACCCTCACTTATACCGAGCATTTGGGCTATTTCCTGATGTTTGTAACCTTCTATAATATACAGGTTAAATACCATTTTATATCCTTCGGGCAGGCCGTCAATCAACGATTGTATGTCTTCTACCGAAAAGTGGCTTTCTATATTATTAAAGGTATCTTCTACATAAAATTTATCTTCTAAAAAATCTACCTTTTTCTGCACCCTGATAAACGATATGCATTCATTTACCATAATCCTGCG
Source organism: Flavobacterium rhizosphaerae (assembly GCF_046000445.1). Lineage (NCBI taxonomy): Bacteria > Pseudomonadati > Bacteroidota > Flavobacteriia > Flavobacteriales > Flavobacteriaceae > Flavobacterium > Flavobacterium rhizosphaerae. The sequence continues at coordinate 44,151 of NZ_JBELPZ010000020.1, forward strand.
TATCCACCCCTGGAAACTGCCTTTATGCTCAAAATTTTTAAGGTTGGTAAATACCTTCATAAAAGCAGTTATCATTACATCTTCGGCCTGTTGCTGGTCTTTTATATACTGCCTGCAAATACCCAGCATTTTAGGAGCATGCGTATTATAGATTTTATGCTGCGCGTGCCGGTTGTTGGCCGCTGCCTGCTCTATAATGTCGCGCTCTTCCTGATGTAATTTTATTACTTTCACAGCGTATTGTTGTTGGTTATTGCTTACCGGTTTTTTTATTATCAACCGGTTTCTATTAGCATAGACGCGCCAGTTTAAAAAAAGGTTGCATGAAGATTAAAAAAAATCATTGATTAAAATATTTTATTTTTTTTCAGTGTATATTCTTTTGGCATCCCTTCTTTTAGTACAGTAATTTTTAGTTCTTCGCTATTGTGCAGTAAATTAAAAAAATAATCCTGGCAATCACATGTGTTATGGCACTCTATTGGCTTTCCATTTATTGCCACAACCTCATCGCCTGTGTTAAGCCCCATTTTTTCGGATTCAGAATTTTCAATTATTGTTTCTATAATGAATTTGTTATCATCATAGCTAAGGGTAATATCAAAATCTGTATACCCTTTATCCAGGCTGGCATCTACATAGGGTGTAAGGTAAATAGAACTGCCTTTATAATCTATAGTTACTATAAAATCTTTTATAAGTTTATTGCCCAATAAAGAGAAAACAATCTGGTCACTCACCGCAAATGCCTTGTTAGTGTAACTTGCAGTACCTAAATTTACAGTATCAGCCTTATATATCTTAAACGTATCCTTTTTTCGGCCGCTTATACCTTCTGAATAAGAGCCTTCTATTGTTACATAATGCAGGTTTTTATACCTTTTAAATCCTTTTTTATTAAGTAAGAGTGACCCAAAATACCCTAAATCAAACACCACCCTCTCCTTTTTACCATTAATTTTAATATCGACAAACGGAATTGAATTCTTAATTTCTAAAGGCAGTCTTACGGCCTTTGACAGGTTAGGCATGCCAACAACACCATCTGCTATACTAATAGTACCTTTTTTATAATTAATCTGCCAGGCCGCATTTTGCATTATTTTGTACCCTATAATACCGCCATTTCCAACGGTGCACTCCGTTAAACCGGAATCAATATAATCCATTGCATCGGCGTCATAATCACGAAATGTAAGCTTGCCTATTTTAAGGCTGTCTATCTTAACAACTTTTACTTTTTGACGAAGGTTATTAGCCCCCGCAATAGTTCTTTGAGATACAACACTAAGGTTGTTTTCCCGTGCTATCTCATCACTTATAACAAGCCCTGCACCGGTATCTAAAATAAAATCATATAATGTTCCTCCAATATCTGCCTTAATTATTATTGCGTTTTGTTTATATTCAAAAGGTATTTCATAATAAAAACCGGTTGCGGCCCAATCTGTTTCCGTTTTAAAAGCTGTGTAAGAGTCCGGCTGCGCACTGGCGCCCCAACAGGTAAGTAAGTAAAGAAGTAATAAGTTATATATTTTCATTTATACAATTTTTGGTTAACCTTTTCAAATATAAGGGTTTGCAATATAAATAATAAAACTTCAGGACAAAAAAAAGCTGCCAAAAGGCAGCTTTTTGCTATAAACTTAAGAGAATTAGCTCTTTATAAACTTTTGATTTGATGTTTTGCCTTCTGAAGAGATGGTTATACTATAAACACCCTTAGCCAGCAAAGCTGTATCTACCGCTATTGTTTCGGCATTTGGCGCAAGCTGCAATACCTCCTGCCCTAATGTATTGTACACAGTAATACCATCAATAACAGTGGTACTGCGTATATGCAGCACATCGGTTGCCGGGTTAGGGTATATTTTTATAGCTGACTTATTAAAGGCCGTAGTTGCTGAAACAGGGTTTTTACTAAAAAACACATTGTCTACATATACCGTAGCAAGGTTATCGGTAGAAAAAATAAGCTGGGATATATGCTCTTTTGTAGTAAGACCTGTAAAATCTGACAACGGTATGCTATAGGTTATCCATTGTGATTGTGCCGGGGTTGCATAAGTAATTTCATGTTCTACATCATCGCCTGCACCGGCTCCATCATAAACAGCGTTGGCACCAAAGTCTACCAGTTTTATACGCAACTGTGTAAAGTTGGGCGACCACACATCTACATTAAAATATTCCATTCCAGAGGCATCAATTTGTGTAGCTACTGTTTCTATACCTGCATAATTAAGGTTAGTATATTTTTTGGTATCATTACCTTCAATCTGAATATCAACTAAACCGGCGGCAGACCACTCAGTAAGCCAGGTATCAACCGCTACGTTAGTATACACGCCACTAAACATTGATATTACATCACCTTCCGGCCAGGTTGGGTCTGGCGCAGCCGTCATAGGTACATCATCCATATTTTCTGCGGTTCCAAAGGTTATGTTATCAAAATAGGTAATTGTTCCGTATGTGCGCGGTGTGCCAGAATAATCAGGGAAAACTACTATCTGGTCAAATGGGCCTTCGTTAAGATCTAAAGATTCCGACATATCAAATGTAAGTTCTTCCCATTGGTTGATAACGGTATTTGGAACAAGTACCTCCGGCAATGCAGCTGAGCCTGGTGTAACCAGTTTAATACCCACGTTGCTTATTACCGATTTATATACCATTATTTTAACCGTACTGTGTTCGGCATCCAATACAAAATCGGCCATTCCCATTTCATGCGATGTTTCGCACCCTGCATAGGGCATACCTGTTTCAAGAGTTGTATATTTCGCCACCATTGAAGAGGTATTAATACCTGAGGGGTCCGGGTTGGCTACAAACTCTAAAGGTGGGTTGGTATCATTTTCAAATACATTCCATGTATAATTTGTACCATTTCCGGTAGCTTCAAAATTGATGTTTTCCTGAGCACTCATTACAGTAATCCCCAAAAACAGTGTTGTAAATAGGTAAATTTTTTTCATAAATTAATTTTATATCGATTATTTTATGAATCTACAAATAAATACATGTTAAAATCAACAATTCTCCAATACAAATACTATACAAGTTAAAGTATTTTAAAACTATGCACAAAAACTCTTGCTTGTAGCGACATATTGCTATTGATAATTGCGAAATACAACGTTATTGTTGAGGCAATGTATAGGTAAACATACTGTATGTGTTGTGGTAAAACCAGAAGATTAATTATATTTTACGCTCAATTACATACTTTACCATAAGTTGCAATGCAGACTTGTACGGAGATTCGGGATATGGGGTAAGCAGATTAAGTGCTTCATCACGAAACTGCAGCATTTTTTGCTCTGCATATAAAAGACCTCCTTTTTCTTTTACAAATGCAATAACTTCTTTTACACGCTTTTTGTCTTTATTGTGGTTTTTAACGGAGTTGATAACCCACTTTTTTTGGTCTTTTGTGCAATTGTTAAGCACATAGATGAGCGGCAATGTCATTTTTTGCTCTTTTATATCAATACCGGTAGGCTTGCCTATGGCATCTTCGGTATAATCAAAAAGGTCGTCTTTTATCTGGAAAGCCATGCCTATAAGTTCGCCAAAGCGTCGCATGGTTGCAGTGTCTTCTCCTTCCGGTTTAACAGAACAGGCACCTAACGCACAACAGGCGGCTATAAGGGTAGCCGTTTTTTGACGGATAATTTCGTAATACACCTCTTCGGTGATATCCAGCCTGCGGGCTTTTTCTATTTGAAGCAGTTCGCCTTCGCTCATTTCGCGTACAGCTACCGATATTATGCGCAGCAAATCAAAATCGCCATTATCTATACTCAGTAATAATCCCTTAGAAAGAAGGTAATCGCCTACTAAAACAGCAATTTTATTTTTCCATAAAGCATTGATGGAGAAAAAACCACGGCGGCGGTTACTGTCATCCACCACATCATCATGCACCAGTGTAGCGGTATGTATAAGTTCTATTACCGAAGCCCCTCGATAGGTGCGCTCATTAACCAGGCCACCACTAACCATTTTGGCAGAAAGAAACACAAACATAGGGCGCATTTGCTTGCCCTTGCGGTTTACTATGTAATAGGTAATGCGGTTAAGCAGGGCCACTTTAGATGACATGGATTCATGGAATTTTTTTTCAAAAAGTTCCATCTCTCTGGCAATAGGCTGCTTTATCTGCTCCGTAATTTTCATGCACTGCAAAGATATAAAAGTACTTTGTTAATTTTAAAGTTAAAGTAGCAAAGTAACTGTACCACAAGTTTGGACTGCTAAACAGAAATTAGCCTACTGCTTCGTTTTTATTGGCAAGCTGCCCACAGGCAGCATCTATATCTTTTCCGCGGCTGCGGCGTACTTTTACTACAATATTATTTTTTTCCAGTGCGGCTATATAAGCGTTAATAGCTTCCGTATCTGCCTGCTGAAATTCCCCATCATCTATTGGGTTGTACTCTATCAGGTTTACTTTGCAGGGTACATATTTGCAAAATTTTACAAAGGCATCAATATCAGCCTTGGTGTCGTTAATACCCTTCCACACCACATATTCATAGGTTATGCGGCTTTTGGTTTTGCTATACCAGTATTCCAGCGATTTCCTCAAATCTTTCAGCGGAAATTTTTCGCTAAACGGCATAATGCGTGAGCGTACATCATCTATAGCGGAATGGAGTGATACTGCCAGCTTAAACTTTACCTCATCATCAGCCAGTTTTTTTATCATTTTTGGCACACCCGAAGTAGAAACCGTAATACGTTTCGGGCTCATGCCCAAGCCTTCGGGCGAGGTGATTTTCTCTATAGCCTTCAGCACATTATTATAGTTCATGAGCGGCTCTCCCATGCCCATAAACACAATATTGCTGAGGGGGCGGTTATGGTACAGGCGGCTTTCTTCGTCTATGGCGGCTACCTGGTCATAAATTTCATCGGGGTTAAGGTTACGCATGCGCTTTAAGCGGGCTGTGGCACAAAAATTACAATCAAGGCTGCAACCTACCTGGCTGCTTACACAGGCCGTAGTGCGGGTATTAGTGGGAATAAGCACACTTTCAACCACAAGGCCATCGTGCAGTCGTACGGCATTTTTTACAGTGCCATCGCTGCTTTGCTGCATCTGGTCTACCCGTATGTGGTTAATCACAAAATTATCTTCCAGCATTTGCCGGGTGGCCTTAGACAGGCTGGTCATATCTTCAAAACTATGCGTCCGCTTATTCCACAACCATTCATATACCTGGTTGCCACGGAAAGCCTTATCGCCATGTGCCACAAAAAAATCGCGTAACTGTTCTTTTGTAAGTGCCCTTATATCCTTTTTTTCCGTTTGCATGCCGCAAAGGTACTAACTATTTATGTATTTGATAATTTGTTGCGTAATTTTGCCGCAAAACCTTTACCATGCATTTTATTAGTGAAGAGCTTGAAAACTATGCTGCCAGCCACAGCGAAAATGAACCGGAACTTTTAGCAGCGCTTAACCGCGAAACCCTTCAGAAAATATTACAGCCCCGTATGATTAGCGGGCATTTTCAGGGCAGGGTACTGAGTATGCTTTCTAAATTGGTACGCCCACTGCATATACTGGAAATTGGCACTTATACCGGCTATGCCACTTTGTGCCTTGCCGAAGGCCTGCAGGATAACGGTACACTGGATACCATAGACCACAATGAAGAGCTGTATGATTTTCAGAAAAAATATTTTGAAAAATCGGCTTATAATAACCAGATAATACAACATTTGGGTAATGCACTGGATATTATTGTAACCCTTGACAAAAAGTTTGACTTGGTATTTATTGATGCCGATAAGCCTAACTACCCAAACTACTGGAATATAATAGTACCCCTTATGAACAAAGGCGGCATTATTTTGAGCGATAATGTGTTATGGAGCGGCAAGGTATTGGAGCCTTTAAAGCCAAATGACCTTAGCACCAAGGCATTGTTAGAATATAACCAAATGATAAAAGAAGACCCGCGTGTAGAAACGGTATTGCTACCCATTAGAGACGGGCTCACTGTTAGCAGGGTGATCTAACGCTTCTTTTTGTACGGGGAAGAAACGGTTACGAAGGTAAGCATACAATTTTAGCATACACCATGCCGAAAGCAGCCCCCAAAGGTACCCTGCTAAAATATCGCCCGGGTAATGCAGCCCAAGGTATATACGGCTATAGGCAAATAACACCGGCCATATAAAAAAGAAGCCCATATATTTTAAATACGGGTGTAATACTTTATACAGAAAAAATGACACCGCCATTGACGAAGCGGCATGGCCCGACATAAAACTGAAGGAACTGCGGTGCTGCACTGCCCTTACAAAAGAAGCAATATCACTGTTGTTTTGAGGCCTTAGCCTTTGAAAGTGATTTTTAAAAAAAACGGTGGTCTGGTCTGTAAACGCTACCAGCACTGCTATACAAAAAATAACCAGTACGGCATGGCGCCACCCAAGCCTTTTAAAGGCAAGCCATAATATAATTGCAAAAATGGGAATCCAGCTTACCTGTTTGGTTATTATAATCCAAAGCGGGTCAAACGTTTCGCTTCCCAGCGAGTTTAGCCATACAAAAAGGTTTCTGTCAAGTTCGAGCAGTTTTTCGAGCATGCTATGAGTTACGTTTTATAGGACCCGACATGTCTTCAATGTTTTCTTTTACATTTTCCTTAGCCTTATCAATTTCTGAAGCTACATCATTACCAAGGTTTTTGGCATCGTTGCCTATTTCTGTAAATGATTTTTTTATACCGTCTATATCTGCACTGTTTTGTATTTCAGACTTAATGTCGTTAGTAGCATTTTTTAATTGCTGCATACCCCGGCCTATGCCACGGGCCACTTCAGGAATTTTGTCGCTACCGAAGAGCATCAGTACCACAAGCAGTACAAACATTAGTTCCCCTCCTCCTATTCCAAACATAACATGATAATTTTATTATTACAAAGATATATAAAGTACTAACAGGAAGGAGAGGATTTAGCAAAAATTAAACATGGGCCACCTAAGTGTTTGCCTATTTTTTTACCATTTTTATAGCCTGCCTACCAAGCCCATTTTCAACCGTTACATAATATATGCCCGTACTTATATGGCTTACAGCTATATCATTTCCGGTTCCGCTGGCTACTATCCTTCCGGCAGCATCGGTTACAGTTACAGATTGTATTTGTGTGTCTCCAGTAATGTGGAGCACATCGCCTACAGGGTTTGGTGCTATAGCAAGGTTTACCCTTTTAAACGATTGTGTACCCGCAGTTGTATCTATATACGATTCATAAGACCGCGTGGTTTCATCTAAGCTTAAAGCAGGTATATCTACATTTGTTGATATAATCCGGAATATAGGGTTTGGGGTTACACTGCCCTCTGAGACATCGTAATAATTATAAATATTTTGGGTAATAAGGCCGGCGGGTAATCCCATATAATTTATAGAAAGTGTCTGAATAAGCCTCATGCGTACAACAGGAGTATTATTGGCTACCCCTTGGTTTACCGTTAGTGTACCATAAGCATCAACTTCTACAGTTGCAAAACCAGTGAAAGTCCCAGAGATACCTATAGCAGCTTGATAAGTACCTTCAACTTCGTCTGTGTTTATATACCCATAGCTTAATGGAAAGTTGCCAATAAAAGCGTTGTCTGTATAATTAACGCTATATCCTCCCATATCTCCACCAACAAAATATACATTAGACAGCATATTTTCATCCATAGAAAGCATGTAGCTTGTAGGGTCTTCCTGGCCATCAATAAAGGTTTCAACAACAAAGTCAGCAGCCGGGTATTCTTCAACTTCGGCAGTTGTAGCGGGCCTGAACTGAGTATGTGTATAAGTAATAAGCTGCAGGTCATCAAAATTCCATACTACATTTTCACCGTCCTGACTTTCGTCAATAGTTTCAGAGCTAACCAGCGCATAGTTATCTACTGCCTCTGTAACTTCGGGTGATGACATGATGCTAGGGTAGGTATAAAACATATTTACCTGTTCTTGCCCGAATACGGCAAAACAAGAAAAGCTTAAAAGAAATAAAAGTAATTTTGTTTTCATCTGTGGTATAAAATTTGGTTTTTTTCAAATATAAAACAAAACCATCATTATCAACCCTTTGGCTCAACAAAATTATTTTTTTTCTACTGCATCAAATTTGGAAGGCACTGCTTCTCTTGGCCACATGTTATTGGTAATATCTATGTCGGCTGTTTGTAATTTAGGGTCAAGCTGAAATTTTTTAACCGGCTTTTCTGTAGCAAACACCTTTGAAGCAGTTTTGTTATCCATACGCCATATTTGTGCCGGATAGGTAAACACCTCATCAGTACCATCTTCATACTGCAACTGTATTATAACCGGCATAGGCATGGCCCCGGGTTTACTAAAGGTAACCTCATAAAAATATTTGGGCTGCTTTAAAGCGGCACGTTCCTCAGGTGTAAGTTTTTGCTGTATATACTCTTTTAACAGCTTTATATCGTTATAATTAACCGATGTATTAATTTTATTAGCATCAGGACCCTGGGGAACCATATATAAAAACGGCCCTGCATCCTGCCCAAAACGGCCTTTTCTTACGGTATAGTCTTTCATACCTTCCGGCTGGGTTTCTGTTATGTAATACGATTTTACCTCTTCAATGCCCATATCTACATAATTGGTGGTATAAAACCAACCCCGCCAAAACCAGTCAAGGTCAACCGCAGAAGCATCTTCCATAGTGCGGAAAAAGTCTTCGGGCGTTGGGTGCTTAAATTTCCATCGGTTGGCATAAGTTTTAAAAGCATAATCAAACAATTGCTGCCCCATTATAAGTTCACGTAGCATTACCAGCCCGGTTGCAGGCTTGCCATAGGCATTAGAGCCAAACTGGTGTATACTTTCGGAATTCGTCATAATAGGCGAAATAAAATTTTGGTCACCACTCATATACGGCACTATTTTAGCCGCAGGGCCACGGCTTGAAGGATAGTTTTGTTCGTATTCCTGCTCTGTTAAATATTGCAGGAATGTGTTTAGGCCCTCATCCATCCACGTCCATTGCCTTTCGTCAGAATTTACAATCATCGGAAAGAAATTATGCCCCACCTCATGGATGATAACACTGGCCATACCGTATTTAATACGCTCGCTCACAACGCCATTTTCATCAGGCCGGCCATAGTTCCAGCATATCATGGGGTATTCCATACCCTGGTCTTCGGCTGAAACCGATATGGCTTTAGGATAAGGATAATCAAAGGTATATTTTGAATAGGTTTTTAATGTATGTGCCACGATACGGGTTGACTTTTCTCCCCAAAGCGGATTTGCCTCGGGCGGATAGAGTGAAATAGCCATAACATTTTTGCTTCCTAATTTTACAGCCATGGCATCATAAATAAACTTACGTGATGAGCTGAAAGCAAAATCGCGCACGTTTTGCGCTTTAAACTGCCAGGTTTTCTTTTTATTGGAAAAACCTTTCTGTGCTGCTTCGGCTTCCTGCTGGGTTACTATAACAACCGGGGCATCAAAGCTTTTTTCTGCCTCCTGGTAACGCTTGTATTGTGCTGCTGTTAATACCTCTTTACGGTTTTGGAGTTCGCCGGTACCATCAAGAATATGGTCTGCCGGTACGGTAATATTTACTTCGAAATCACCAAACGGAAGCGCAAACTCCCCATTGCCCCAAAACTGCATGTTTTGCCAGCCCTCTACATCATTATACACCGCCATGCGTGGGTAAAACTGCGCTATTACATACAGGTTGTTACCATCTTTATCAAAATGTTCATAACCGCTACGCCCGCCAAGCACCCTGTAATTATTAATGTTGTACCACCATTTTATAGAAAAAGAAACCGTTTCGCCATGCTTTAGGGGTTGCGGCAGGTTTATGCGCATCATGGTTTGGTTTACCACATACTCCATAGGCTTGCCATTGGCATCCTGTACATATTCCAGCTTAAAACCACCATCAAAAGCGTCCTGCAAAAAATCTTTTGCAAAGCCTTCTGCTTTATAGGCAGGGTTCATTTTCTGGCTGTTTTCCTGCGCTGTGATAGAGTTTTTTTCACGTCGGTTCTGGTCAAGTTGTACCCACAGGTACTCTAAAGCTTCAGGCGCATTGTTGTGGTATGTAATAGTTTCTGTACCATACAGGCGCGTATTTTTATCATCAAGCTCAATATCCATTTTATAATCGGCCTGCTGCTGATAATACGCCGGCCCCGGCGCGCCCGATGCAGTGCGAAACATGTTTGGGGTAGCCAACAGGTCATACATCTGCTTAAAAGCGGTTTCATCGGTATGGCCCGGCTGTCTTTCTTTTGTCGGGGTATCTTGTGCGTTTGCCTGAAATGCGGCAAATGCTAAAAGGATAAAAAATAATTTCTTCATAATTAAAATTCAACTGTGCCCGAAGGGGTGCCTGTGGTAAGGAGCAGGCTCTTTTTCTGGTCGTCCACCCGGGTATGTATTATATTTTGCTGTTCGTTAAAAAGTTCAAACAATATTTTATTTTCCATCCAAAGTGTTTTTACTTTTTCCGGTGCCGGAACCGTAAAATACAATACTTCGGTATCATCATCCAACTCTCGGGTTATGTATTTTAATTTTTGAGCCTGCCCGTTAATTTTAAGCTTTATATTATCTGAAAAATAATTCTTGATGTATGTTGTAGCTTGTGGAATTTCCTGCGAAGTGTCCATGTATGTTTTTTTATTATAATGGGAATCAAGGGCTTTTTCAAGGTCGTCTACAAATACACGGGCAATAACTTCTATTCTCTTTTTTTCGGGGGAATAATCTAACTGAAACACCGATACATAGTACTTGTGCATCACAAACGAGGTGAGGGTGCAGGCAAGTATGAATAAGGCAATGTAACCGAATAACTTCTTCATAACGTATAAACTACAAACATAAGGGAATTATACATCATTCAAAAATCAAAATATTACTTTTAAACATGTTGAATTAGTTTGATATATTTGAGGCTTTTAATACCCTAAGAAGTGTGGCAAAAAGAAAAAAAAGAAATATATCAAATGGTTCCTTAGTATTTATTACTATACTTGGAATAATTGCTGTTGCTATTATAACCCTTACATTATATATTATATACACAATAAGCACTTCTGAATCTAAATTTTTCTCTATTAGCCTTATTGCCTTATTTGCAGGAGTTGCTTACGAAGGCTACTCATTAAAACCAGACAGAGAAGCGTTTATAATAGACTTTGCAGGTGCATATGCCCTTAGCTTAATAACTTTTATAAAGGGTAAACACGAACGCATATATGATTTTGAACAACATTTAACCTGGTGGCCCTATGTGTTCTTAGGCTTTTTTTTACTTTTAAGCACCATTACAAATAAAAAGAAGACAATTATCCCCTTGACGAAGGCACATCATTATTATTTTCGCTGAGTTTTATTTACTGGATATCCGAAAAGTATCATCTTATTTCAAACAGTTTAGTTTTAAACATTATAGCTTTAATTACATTTGGCTTTACTGTATTTTGCCTCGTACATGCATTGTCAAATCTTAAATTAACTAAAACTACAAGGTTATGGCTCAGCATCTGGACAACCTTTATAATGCTTACAATTGCCATTGATAATATTTTTAATATTTACAGTTTTGGAGATATAGGGCTTAATACTGATTTAAGCAATATAGCCTTAGGTTTAAGCTACTTTTTATTAGGGGTTTCTTCTATATATACCTTTCAAAATGTTATGTTACTTGCAAATTTTTTCCCCACTAAAAATAAAAATTATAAAGAATTTAAAACCCGCATTAAAGAAAATAAAACAACACATATAAAACGCTACTCTGAAAAACAGGTAGCAGTAAATAAATCTGTACTATGTATTGTATATTGCTGCTTATTATTTAGCATCAATTATATTTATAACCTCCTGCCAATCAATACAATGATTTGGCTTATTGTATTTACATTTCCCTTTATCCTTAAGATAAACCTCAGTAATTCAATCAAAAAGAACAGGTATCTTTCAAAAAAGTAAGTGAACTACCCATGTATAGCCTCCGAGTTACCATAACTCTGTATTAGCTGCCCTTCAAACTCTAGCCATTCTGCCCAGCGTTTTTCTACATCAACATCTGTGGCATATTTTCGGGCAAAGTTTAAAAAGGTGGTGTAATGTGTGGCTTCGCTTACCATAAGTTCATGGTAAAATTTTGCCAGTTCTTCATCTTTAATATTTTTAGACAACACCCTGAAACGCTCACAGCTACGGGCTTCTATCATGGCCGCAAACAACAGTCGGTCTATAAATGACATATTACGGCTGCCGTCTTTCCTGCAAAATTTCATAAGCTGATTTACATAATCATCTTTGCGTTCCCTGCCTAATGTATAGCCCCGTTGTTCTATAATATCGGTTACCATTTTAAAATGCTCCATTTCTTCCATAGCGATTTCTGCCATTTTCTGCACAAAATCCAAATGCTCGGAATTATTGGTAATCAAATAAATAGCATTTGATGCCGCCTTTTGCTCGCACCAGGCATGGTCAGTAAGTATTTCTTCAAGGTTGCCTTCGGCTATATTGGCCCAACGGGGGTCGGTTAAAAGTTTCAGTCCAAGCATGATATAACAATTTTTGCCAAAAATACATAATTATAGGTTGCAGGCAAAAGGCATATTTTTCATTTTAATATACTACTGTAGCAATAAAAAAAATTACTTCCTTGTACCTAACTCTTCCATTGTTTTTATAAAATCGTTCACAATAGTGTCACGATTTAACTGCGAGGTGTGAAAAGCCACCCATTTGCCCCCTACCATAGTACCTTGTATATCAGAAACATCTGAACTATACAAAAAAGTGTTACACAGGTGGCGGGTAGCAGCCGTTGCCGTAAGTGGCGAACCTGATTTGATTACCACGGCATCAAAAGGCTGCCCGGTTTCAAAAAAATGGCTGTTAGCTGAACCCATGGCACTCCGGCCGCTTTGCCAGGCCATTTTTATAGCATTAAAACCACTGTCTCCGCTATCCGGGGTTACAAACGTAGTACGGCTGTGTGTTACAAGGCGCTGGCCATAATCCAGCAGGCGTAACTCTTCAAACGGGTTTAACCCAACGTGGCTATCAGTACCAATGCTCCATTTGCCGTTATGCTTTTTAAAGTCGCCAAACCTAAATAAGCCATCGCCCAAGTTACCCTCTGTACTTGGGCAAAGCACTACATGGGCACCGCTTTGGGCTATGCCTTTTACCTCGCTGTCATCCAGGTGGGTGGCGTGTACCAGGTGATAATTTTCATTAACCGGGCAATTGTCTAAAAGCCATTGTACAGGGCGTTTGCCATGATACGCCAAGCAGTCCTCAATTTCTTTTAATTGCTCTGAAACATGTATATGAAACGGTTTGGTACCGTCAAGTGTATTACAAACTTCTCTTACATCCTCTGGCTTTACCGCCCTGAGCGAGTGTATGCCTACCCCTGTATTGGCATAAGCGTATTTTTTTGCAGCTGCTTCGCTGCTTTCCAATAGTTTATAATAGTCATTAATGGTTTTAGAAATAAACCTTTTTTGCCTTTCAAGCGGGGGTTGCCCAAAACCACCCTGCTGGTAAAACATAGGTACCAGTGTAATGCGTATCCCTACCTTTTGTGCCGCGGCAATAAGCCTTTCGCCCATTTCGGCAAGGTTGGCATACGGTTGCCCGTTTTGATCATGGTGCAGGTAATGAAACTCTGCCACTGCCGTATAACCATGCCGTACCATTTCACTATATAACATAGCAGCAACAGCTTCAAGCTGATCCGGGTTTAGGGTAAGGGCGAGGCCATACATAGCATTACGCCAGCTCCAGAAATCATCCTGGGCAGCGGTATCCAGATGCAATTCTGCCAGCCCGGCCATTGCATATTGAAACGCGTGGGAATGGGCATTCTGGAAACCAGGCAATGCATAACCATCTATATACTCTCCGCTCTTTTCAGCACTTTCTGCTATTGACAAAACATTGCCTGCTGCATCAAGTTGTACTACAGCATTTTGCAGCCATCCATTCTCGGTAAGCAGACCTTTAAAAGTATATATTTTGCCCGCCATTATTGCACTGCTTTTATAAGTTGAACAAACATTTGTTGCAGCACTTCCCTTATTTTTTCAGCATTTTCTTCGCTATATACACTTTCGGTACTGTCCATATAATTGGTTTTGCACATTTCCAGCTGCAGCGCATGAATGTTTTCATCCGGTTTACCAAAGCTACGCGTAATATACCCTCCCTTAAACGGGTGGTTATGCGTAGCCTCATAACTGCTTTCGCTCAATGCCTCAAAGGCTATTTCTATTATCCTGGCAGATGCAGATGCCCCATCATTATCGCCCAGTATAAGTTGAGGAAACGCCTCTTTGCGTATACCCGGCACCATTCTTTTTATAGAATGTGCATCAAACAAAAGGGCAACGCCAAACTCATTTTTAGTTTCCTGCAACAATTCCCCCACCTTTTGGTGATAGGGACGATAATATTTTTCTATCCGTTGGGCTATTTCTGCTTCATTAGGTTCCGCATCAGTATAAAGCCTGTCGCCGTTAAAATCAGTAAACGGCACAAGGCCGGTTATTACCCTGCCATCAGTATACAATGGTTTGCTTTCCGGGTCGCGGTTAAGGTCTATCACCCAGCGGTTATAATTTGCCTTAATTAGTGTGATACCCATTTGAGGGGCAAAATCATACAGGCGGTCGATAAACCAATCAGTATCATCAGGTGTTGCTGCTTTTTCAGGATAAAGCTTTTGCTTTATTTCCGGTGGAAAGTAAGTACCGGAGTGTGGCGAGCTGATGATAATAGGAACTTTTGGCGCTGTGGGGGGCGTAATATGATAAATATCCATTTCGGCTTGATTTTAGAAAAACAAAGTTACGGTTTTTGTAACCGATAGCCGAAATAGGGCATTTAATCCTGGCGGAAGGTTTTTTCTTTAAGGAATGCCGAACTTTTATCGGTAAGATAGGTGATTAACTGTAATTCATTTTTAGGGTTTAGCAACCAGTCACTTCCCTGCGGCGCACAATATTGTAAAAATATCGGAATGTCTTCTTTCTCAATTTTGAGCGTTTTTACAAAAAATTCATCTTCATACAACTCCCTTACCTTAACTGTAAAAGGCTTGTCTGATACATACGGTTTGGTGTCTGGTATTTTAGATTTATTTTTGGCGACCATTTTATAAATGGCAATAAAATTCATACTGCCATTAGCAGCACCGCCGCCTGAAATAATATCTTTATTAATCTGTCTGGTATCAAACTCCGGTTTATATACTGCAATATTGCTCCGTTTACTGTCAACTGCCAGGTTGCCGGTAAGGTTGTGCACCACCACCTCATCAAGCATAATAACATTAACATCTGCCCGTACCACAAAAAGCGCTTCTTTAAAGTCTGCTTTTTTTAGTACTAATTTCAAATCGCGAATGGGCATACCGGAAAAGAAAAGTGTATCACCTGCGTGTGCCGAAATGGTAAACACAGCCTCAGCATCGGTTACTGTTGCCCTGCCTGTGGTAAGGTTCTGTACAGTAAGGTATGATACGCTCACAGAATCGGTTATTACTTTACCTTTTAGTAATTCCCTTTGTTGTGCTGTTGCACCTGCCGTAATAGCAAACAGCAGGACAGTAAAAAATAATATGCGGTTACTATTCTTCACTATCTTTCGGTTTTGTTTCCTGCAGTTCCATTTCTTTTATAAATTTTTCGGCAAGGCTGTGCATATGAAACTTCATAAGCTCCTCATTATTGCTTTGAACGGCATCAGCAAATTGTGCATCTTCTACAATATAAAACAGAAAACCGTCTATATACTCTTTGGGTATATCAAATTTTGCTATCTCATTTTCGGTAAACAAGCCGTTAAGAGTGCTTATCATTTCTGCTTTTCGCGAAGTTTCTAATGCTTTTTTAAGCATTTTAGTACGCCCCGATATGGCATTAATTAGTGCATCAAACGGCATACTTGTGGCGGTAAACATTCTTTTTTCCGCCGGGGTATACTGTTTTTGGTTTTCGGGCACCAACCCTAAAGACTCACTGGTAACAGCCTGCCCCTCTACTACTACCTCCTGCAGCTCATATGCCGATTCTTCTACCGACACCAAAAAAGGTTTTTCTGTAAACGATGTTTCTGAAATTACAAATTGCCTCACCCGGGTTTTATTGCCATATACTGCCAGCTTATCGCCAGATTTGGCCTCTATTGTAAAATTGCCGCCGTTGTCGGTTTTGGTTTCCTGCCCGGTAACATTGTTAATTACATATACATCATTAACCGGGCCGTTATCACCCAAAACACGACCCTCAAGCTGGGCACGTTCCTGTGCTGTAACCGTATAACTAAAGGCAACCCATAGCAGGCATGTAAAATATAGTTTACTCATTTTTACGTAATAATTCTGTATATTCTTCTGATAGTATCTGTATCCTGAATTTTACCAATTCGGTGTTTTCTGCTTTTATAGCATTCGTAAATCCTTCGTCTTCTACTATATAAAATATAAAGCCCTTTACATATTCTTCCGGCACATTAAACGATTTTAGCTCTTTTTCGCTAAACAGGCTGTATATCTTATCTATAACATACTCTTTTTTTTCTGTAGCCAACGTTTTCTTCAGTGCCTTGGTCCTGCCACTTATGGCATTTAAAAGCGGGTCTAAAGACATACCTACTGGTATAATACCCAATATTTTTACCACATTAAGATCGGTTGCGGTATATACTTTCTTCTCAGCGGGGGTATATTTTTTCTGTCCATCAGGTACAAGCCCTAAAGATTCCGCATTTAGGGTATCGTTTATCACTACTTCTTCAAGCTCAAACCCCTTATACTCTACCGCAATAATATACGGGTTTTGCTGTATTGATTCTTTCCACACGGCAAACTCGCGCACCTGGGTTTTATCACTGTACACCACAAGGGCATCGCCGGGTTTGGCCGGCAGTTTAAAATTACCCTGATGATTTGTTTTTACCTCTGCCCCGGTTGTTTTATTAATAACATACACATCAAACATAGGCTGGTTGTTTGAAACTACCCTGCCATTAAGGGTATCGCGCACCTGGCCAAATCCGGCTGATGCGCTTAGCAGCACAAAAAAAAATATTTTTTTAATCTTCTCCATTCAGACTTTTCAGAAATTTTTCTGCCAGGCCGGTAACCATAAATTCAATTTGTTTTTCATCACCGGCATCCATTGCTTTTATAAAGTGCTTATTTTCTACCAAATAAAATAAAAATCCTTTTATATACTGTGTGGGTATACCAAATTTATCCTGCATTTGCTTCTCATCATAAAGATAACTTATTTCTTCCATTAGTTTTTCTTTGCCTTCTGTTTCCACTACCTTTTCCAGCATGGCAGTGCGGCCGCTAAAGGCATTTATAATGGGATCCAGGCTTAGGTGGTTTATTTTTCCGGAACTGGCTGTCGCCAGCTGTTTTTCGGCATGGGTATATTGTTTTTGCCCTTTAGGCACAAGCCCTAATGATTCTGAATTTATATGGCTGTAATCTACAATAATAAGTTCCTGCAATTCCCTTTGCATAGGCTCTAACGGCACAAACAAAAGGTTCTGTCCAAAATTTTCGTCAGTTACCACTACATCCACAGCTTCAAACTGCAGTGCAGAAAAAATAAGGGTGTCGTTTACCTGTGCCCTGATGGTAAAGTATCCGCCTCTTTGTGTAACTGCTGATGAATCGGCTGTTTTATTAATTACATAAATACCCTCAAGGTCATCAAAATCAGATACTACTTTTCCTTTAAGCGGTTTTCTTTGCGCAGCAAGGCAAAAAGGGAGTATGAGAAACAGGCAGAAAAAAATCTTTCTATACATATAAAGCGGGTTAGTGCAACAAAAAATACCTCCAAAAAACAGACTGCGCTATTCTTTGTACCTTTACTTTTTATTACACATTTAAACGAATGAAAAAACTAATTATTGCCAGCACCTCAACTTTACACGGGGGTAACTACCTGGAATACCTCATGCCTGCCTTACAGGGACATTTTAAAGGATGTAAATCATTACTGTTTATACCTTATGCCCGCCCGGGTGGCATGAGCCACGATGATTATACTAAAAAGGCTGCCGGTTTTTTTGCAAAATTAGGCATAACCGTTAAAGGATTGCACGAGTTTGAAAAGCCCACGCAGGCATTAACCGACGCTGAATCGGTGTTTACGGGCGGTGGTAACACCTTCCTTTTGGTGACGCAGCTATACAAAACGGGAACCATGCCTGTATTGGAAGAAATTATAAAGAAGGGCACACCTTACCTGGGCAGTAGTGCAGGCAGCAATATATGTGGCCTTACCATGCAAACCACTAATGATATGCCCATTATATACCCGCCCAGCTTTAAAACGCTTGGCGCTATACCTTTTAACCTTAACCCGCATTACCTGGACCCTGTAGAAGGTTCTACCCACATGGGCGAAACCCGCGAAACCCGCATTAAAGAGTTTCATGCGTTTAATACACAGCCGGTGCTTGGATTGCGCGAAGGCAGCTGGCTGGAAGTAAAAGGCAATAAGGTGATACTAAAAGGCGATTTGCCGGCAAGGCTTTTCCGCCAGGGTAAAGCACCGGAAGAACTGGAAACAGAGAGTGATATTAGCTGGCTGAAATAAAAATAAAAAAGCCTGAAACGATTGTTTCAGGCTTTTGAGCGGAAGACGAGGCTCGAACTCGCGACAACCAGCTTGGAAGGCTGGAGCTCTACCAACTGAGCTACTTCCGCAAATGTGGATGCAAATATAATTAATATTTTTTTGCACCTGCAAGCTTTTTTGCATTTTTTTACTGGTTATTTTCCGCCTTTTTAAACATCATTTTTTCAACCCGCTTTTTAATACTGATTTTCAAATATGTACGCTATAAAAATTATTACTGCTGCACAAACACACCCCATACGCCAGGAGGTATTGCGCCCAGGGCAGCCTGTAGAACGATGTGTTTTTGCAGGCGATGAAGCCGCAGACACCATACATTTTGGCTTATTTACTAACAATGAACTTGCAGGTATTATATCTCTTTTTAAAACACCTAACCCGCTTTTTACCGAAAAAGAGCAATATCAGGTGCGCGGTATGGCCATATTGCGCGGGCACCAGAAAAAAGGGTTTGGAGATGCCCTGCTTAAAAAAGCAGAGGCACATGCCACAGCAAACGGTGCAACACGTATTTGGTGCAACGCGCGTGAAAATGCACTGGGGTTTTACCAAAAAGTCGGATATTTAATAAACGGAGCGCCTTTTTTAATAGAAGGCGTGGGCATACACAGTGTAATGCACAAAGCTGTTATATAGAAAAAACACAAGCAAAAAAAACCATCCGTACGTAAAACACGGATGGCAACTCTATATAACCTGTACCCAGTAATTTTAAAAATTATGATGCCAACAGCTTAGAGCTTGCTGCATATTTTTTTGTAGGATGGTAAATAAACAGGCACGATTTGCCTTCTATTAAGTGTATAATTTCTTTATTAAGCTTATTAGGTAATGCCGGGCACCCAAGGCTACGCCCAAGCCTTGCGTGTTGCCTGATAAAATCTTGGCACACATAATCGGCGGCGTGCATTACAACAGCCCTTGCCCTGGCATTGCTATTAATACCTTTTTCAAGACCGTCAAGGCGTAAAGACTCACCATGCTTACCTGTATAAATTTCGCCGGTGGCATAAAAACCAAGGCTGCTTTTGTTAGAGTTTGGGTCGTTACTAAACTGATTGGCAAACTCATTACCACTATTACGGCCATGCGCTACAAGTGTGTTATATAACACCGTTTGGGTAGCCATATCAATAATCCAAAGCCTTTTTGTGTTAGATGATTTACTAAAGTCTATAACTGTAAGTAAGTCTTTTTCAATTTTACCCTCTTGTTTAAGGCGGTTAAAGCCTTTTATAGCGGTTGAAAAACAAGTAAATGCCGGTACTGAAGCCGAGTTGGCTTTTATATTTTCATATAAAGATTCGGCAGTTACGGCTTCGGCTTTATCAACTGAAGCAACAACCGCAGCAGTACGTGCTGTAGTAATTGTTTTTGGCGCTGTTGTACTAAAAGAAAAGAATAAAAATAAAACTGACGTAAAAAAGTTGTAAACCATGTGTGTAATTTAATTTAGTAAAACTTTAACGGAATTGCGAAGTAAACCAACAAACATTGAAAAAACAAACGCAATTATGTTAAAATCAAATATTTAACATTTATCATTTGGCAGGCATCGTTATAATGCTGTGCCGTTCCTTATCATCTTCCTGTCAAATAAGCTACTTTCAAAACACAACGTTTAACAAAATATTATCCAAACTGTGTTAAAGTTTAACCCATTATAAACATAAAACTCAGGTAAATTATAGTAACTTTAACCCTTGTTTGGTTAAAATAATGCTAAAACCATGCCAAAACCCCTTTTAATACATTGAATATGAATAAAAAAGTTATCTTAATGATACTTGATGGCTGGGGAATTTCCCCTGACCCTAAAGTATCTGCAATTGACAATGCAAACACTCCATTTATTGATAGTTTATATAAAAAGTATGCCAATGCTACCCTGCGTACTGATGGGCTTAATGTAGGGCTACCGGAAGGACAGATGGGCAACAGTGAGGTAGGGCACATGAACCTAGGTGCCGGACGTATTGTTTACCAGGACCTTGTAAAAATTAACCTTGCGGTAGAAGATAAATCTATTGAAAAAGAAAAAACGTTAACCGATGCTTTTGCATACGCAAAGCAAAACAATAAAAAAGTACACCTTTTAGGCCTTGTTTCAGATGGCGGGGTGCATTCGCACATCAACCACCTTAAAGGCCTTATTGATGCCACACAGGATGCAGGGCTTGATAAGGTATTTATACACGGCTTTACAGACGGGCGCGATGTAGACCCTAAATCGGGTGCCGGATTTATAGCCGACCTCGAAAATTATATTACCGGTAAAAATGCAAAACTTGCCTCATTGGTTGGGCGTTACTACGCTATGGACCGTGATAAGCGCTGGGAGCGTGTAAAACTGGCGTATGACCTGCTCGTGCACGGCCTGGGCATACCAAGCACCAATGCGGTTGAAAGTATTGAGAAGAGTTATAGCGAAGGGGTAACCGATGAGTTTTTAAAACCTATTGTAATGACTACCGACGGTACAAACCCAATAGCGATTATTGAACCGGATGATGTAGTAATATTTTTTAACTTCCGTACCGACCGGGGCAGGCAGTTAACCGAGGTGCTTACCCAGTTTGATGTGCACGAGCAAAACATGCACAAACTAAAACTGTACTATGTTACCATGACTAATTATGATGCCAGTTTTAAAGACATACATGTAATTTATGAAAAAGATAACCTGAGCCAAACCCTGGGCGAAGTAGTATCTAAAGCCGGTAAAAAACAAATACGCATAGCTGAAACGGAGAAATATCCGCATGTTACCTTCTTTTTCTCCGGGGGCCGGGAGGAGCCATTTGAAGGGGAAACCCGCATTTTGCGCAATTCACCAAAAGTGGCCACCTATGATTTGCAGCCGGAAATGAGTGCCTACCAACTTAGGGATGCACTGGTGCCGGAACTCAAAAAACAGGAAGCCGATTTTGTATGCCTTAACTTTGCCAATGGCGACATGGTGGGCCATACCGGTGTGTTTGAAGCGGCTATAAAAGCTTGCGAAGCAGTAAACGAATGTGCACAGGGCGTTATTGAAGCAGCTGTTGAAAACGGCTATTCGGTTATTGTACTGGCAGACCACGGTAATTGTGATACCATGATAAACCCCGATGGCAGCCCTAATACGGCGCACACTACCAATCCGGTACCGGTTATTATTGTAGATAACGATATTAAAGAAGTAAAAAGCGGCGTGCTGGGAGATATTGCCCCTACCATTTTAAAGATGATGGGCATACCACAACCGGAAGTAATGACCCGTACCCCTCTTGTATAAATTACATAGTTGTAGCAAAGTAAAGCCTGAAAAGTTACTTTATTATAATACAAGGGGCTGTCTCAAAAGGGACAGCTCCTTTTTTTTATAATCAATTCTGATTTCTCTTTATTTACTGATTTATATGT
>NZ_JBELPZ010000021.1:0-63176 GCF_046000445.1 Flavobacterium rhizosphaerae
GCAGAATAAAGGGAACCCGCGGGCTCCCTTATTTGTTTAAAAAAAATAGGGCTGACTCACTTTTGAGACAGCCCCTTGTATGGGCTATTTTTTATAAACTACTTAATGGCAGTTAGGGTCTAAATGTTTTTTTAGCGTACCGCCTTCGCAGGTTGGTATTTCATCAAACGGATACTGCTCGTCTGTACCGGTAATGGTAATTTCATAAAAAGTGGTGTATCCGTCTCCGTCATCGTCGGTATCAAGGTAATTAGGAATCCCGTCTTCGTCCGTATCATAATAGTAAATATCTATGCCCGGTTCTGTTTCGTCTTTGTTCAATATACCGTCGCTGTCAAGGTCTGTATAATCAACAGCATACAGTTTAAAGGTAAATACAAGGGGAGAGTAATTTGGAATTAATACAGAGCGTGGGTTATTATAATATCCCATTCCCGAAGGTACAAACATTACCCCGGCACCATAATTTTCAAATTCTGCCGGATTAGGGTTGTCAGGGATATCAATGTAATCGCCACTTTTAAACAGGGGCATAAGTTCTTGCCAGGCCTCAATAGTCTCTGCCAGAGAAAATGTGCCCTGCGGGTAGGGTTGGTAGTCAAACTGTGTGCCATTTAAAAGGGTGCCGCGGTAAGAAACAAGTATGTTATCACCACGTGTAGGGGCATTGCCACCTCCTTCATTTAGTAAAAGGTAATATAAAGTATAGGTTACTGTATTATTTTCATTATAACTTTTAGCCTGTTTAGACATTAACGGATAATCAGTCTGATCCCATATAGAAACCTGGGTGATAGGGTCGGTTATTTCTGCAAATTCAATGTTATAATCTTCATCAACACTAACAATATAATTGTTTTTAAGGTAGTTTTCTATACTGTCCATATCAGCTGCATATTGTTCGCCATAATCGCGCGGTGGTACAGTGTTACTGTCATCATCTTTTTTACAGGAAACAAACAGGGCAATAAAAACAAGTGTCAAAACCTTTAAAAGTCTATTCATTTTAAATTTTTTTAATGGGGTGCAAGATACAATTTTCCCTTATTTTTGTATTGGTATATAACAATGATTTTTTAGAAATAGTATGAGGATTGATAAATATTTGTGGTGTACCCGTTATTATAAAACCCGCAGTATAGCTACCCAGGCCATACAAAAAGGACATGTAACGGTAAACGGGCAGCAGGCAAAGGCATCGCGGGAGGTTTTCCCTATGGATATTGTTACCGTAAGAAGAGACCAGATAAATTATAAACTAAAAGTGCTGGATATACCCGCCAACAGGGTAGGGCCAAAACTGGTTGATGTATACCGGAAAGACGAAACGCCTGCCAATGCTTTTGAACACTTAGAAATGCTAAAGCTGGCTAAAGAGCATTACAGGGCTAAAGGTACCGGGCGCCCTACAAAAAAAGACAGGCGCGACCTGGACGATTATACTACCGACCCTGATGAAGAAAACGATATTTTATAAGAATACATATAACAATACATGAAGAATATAATACTAAGCTCCGAAGAAATAGATTATAAAACCCGCCGCATAGCCTATCAGATTTATGAAACTTTTCCTGATGAGGAAGAGGTTGTTTTGGCAGGTATAGCCAGCAATGGCTACCTTTTTACCAAAATGATTGCCAAAGAGCTAAAAAAAATATCGGGCATTAAGATAGATTTATGCGAGGTGCATATTAATAAAACACAACCCCTGGAACCTGTAAAAACCTCTATGGCACCAGAAGAATATGCTAATAAAGCCTTGGTACTGGTAGATGATGTACTAAACAGCGGCACAACATTAATTTATGGTGTTAAGCATTTTTTAGAAGTGCCACTTAAAAAATTTAAAACCGCAGTATTGGTAGACCGTAACCATAAACAATATCCTGTAAAGGTTGATTTTAAAGGTCTCTCGCTTTCTACATCGCTACAGGAACATATTATTGTAGTGTTGGATAAAGAAGAACGCTATGCAAGCCTTAGCTAAAGCAGGCTTATAATGGCATTTACCACTTGCTCTTCGCTTTTGCCGTCTGTAACAACAGTATGTTTAGACTGGTGGTAAAAATAACTTCTGTCAAAAAGGTGTTTAGCTATGTATTCTTCCAATTCTTCAGGGGTTAGCGCTGCTAACAACGGACGATGTGACAGCTGGCCTTTTAGCCGTGCCACAATTTCTTTAATTCCGGCTTTAAGATAAATTGAAATTACATTGGGCTCTTGTAAAAACAAGTGGTTATTGGCATAACATGGCGTGCCGCCACCAAGGCTTATTATCAAGTCGCCTTTTGTTTCCAGTAGTTTTTTTAAGGCTATATGTTCGCGCTTACGAAAAGCAACTTCTTTTTCATCTTTAAAAATATCTGATATAGATTTTCCGGCTTCCTTTTCTATAACATGGTCAAGGTCAGCATACGGAATTTCGGTTGCGTGAGACAATAACCGGGAAATTGTTGTTTTTCCGGAGGCCATATACCCACATAAAATTATTTTTTTACTCATATTAAGGGCTTATAAATTAGGGAGGTAAAAAATAAGTATGAAAAAACTCCAAATTTATAATAAAATCGCTTTGAATAATAAATAATACATCCGTATATTTGCACCCGCGTTCAAGGAAATGTATTTAATGACTCGATAGCTCAGTTGGTAGAGCACAACACTTTTAATGTTGGGGTCCTGGGTTCGAGCCCCAGTCGGGTCACAAATTTTATTACTTTACTTGAATGCTACGACTCGATAGCTCAGTTGGTAGAGCACAACACTTTTAATGTTGGGGTCCTGGGTTCGAGCCCCAGTCGGGTCACAAAAAGTTAAGCGGGCATAACAGCGGCTTAACTTTTTTTGTTTACAACCATTTACCGGCTATGTGGAGAAATTGGTAGACTCGCCATCTTGAGGGGGTGGTGCCGCAAGGCGTGCCGGTTCGAATCCGGCCATAGTCACTTGATGGGACAAATTTAAAATGATGAGTTTGTCCCATTTTTATTTCCATTAATGTCTTTATCAATCTGCTTTATACTTTATTGCCTTATTGAATTGGGTGGTCAATTCAAATCTCTCAAAAGTCAGATGCAGGAAAGAATAGGAAATGTAATGAGAAAATGAATAAATGGTTTTCAACAAATAGACTTAAAGCAATTTTAATTAACTATCAATTTCTCCAATTTATCTCTATTATCTTCTCCCCATTTAGCTGTAGACTTAATAATTGGAATTAGTGATTCTCCCAATTCAGTTAAACTATATTCAACCATTGGAGGTTTTACATCATAAGTCTTTTTCGAAAAGATACCGTGATTAACTAATTGTTTTAATTGTCCCTCCAATACCCGCCTGGTAGCATTTGGTATTTTCCTCTGTAAGTCGCCTGGACGAATAATTTTATTATACACACACCATACTAAATTAATCTTCCATTTGCCACTCATTACTTCCATAAATAAATGAAGCCCACATTCTACCGTTACAGGTGTTTTTCTTTGGTACATAACAAATCAATTTACATTCAAATATAACATTATTATAGGGACAAATTTATCCGTACTTGACTCTATCATTTAATGCTTGTAGGTTTGTTTTATAAAAATAATCAATATGAAATATAAATTATTTGGATCTAATACAGGTTTATATGCGAGTGAAGTTATTTTGGGTGCTGCAAACTTTGGAACCAGGAAAGGATATGGAGCTTCACCAGAAGAATCTAAAAAAATACTTTCTGCGTATGCAGATGCGGGAGGGAATTTCATAGATATATCTGATTTATATCAATTTGGTGAAGCCGAAGAAATAGTGGGCAACTTTTTGGAGAACCAACGAAATAATTTCATCATCTGTACAAAGTATACAAAAAGCAGTGAAGTTAATCCTGCTGTAAGTAATTATGGAAATCACCGTAAGTCGATGAAACAAGCCGTGGAAGCGAGTTTGAAGCGATTAAAAACCGACTATATTGATATTTATATGCCTCATTTCGATGATGGTGTAACTCCTATGGAAGAAATCATCAGAGGGTTAGAAGACTTGGTAAAAGAAGGAAAAATTTTATACACTGGTTTAACTAATTTTCCTGCCTGGAAAGTTGCATCTATGGCAAGCCGGACAAATTTAACCGCACTGCAAATAGAATACAATTTGTTGCAGCGAACTGCAGACCGTGAGTTTGTTACGATGGCAGAGGAATTTGGTTTGGGAATGATGATTTATTCTCCATTAGCTGGTGGTCTGTTAACCGGAAAATACAGAAGTGGAGCATCAGGTCGTTTGAGTTTAGGAAGTAATTCAGAATATATAGAAAACGAAAGAACAAAAACAATCATTGATGAACTTGTTATTATAGCAAAAGAAGCAAATGCTACTGCTGGACAAGTTGCATTTGCCTGGGTATTATCAAAAGGCGCTTTTCCTTTGATTGGAGCCCGTAAACTTTCTCATTTTGAAGACTCTTTACAGGCAACTGCCATTCAGTTAACAGAAGAACAAATTACTAGTTTAGATAATGTAAGCAGTGTATCATTAGGCTATCCTTATGATTTATTAGCTACTGTAAGAAGCTGAAAAGGTATAACAATATTAAGCTTATCCACCGTATAATATAGCTTAAAACTGTGAATATGTATCAATGCTTATGTATAACATCTTTTAGCGTTTGTGCATCATCTATATCCATTTTCGGGATAATTAAAATATCGCCGGTAGGTTCAAGTATGGCAATATCAATATCTTTAAGTTCGGCTATGCCTTTTTTACGCGCAGCAGAATAAATCTCTTGCATTGTTACACGTTCTTGTTTAAGTATATTTTCATAAAGTTCTCCTTTGTACAGCAGCATGGCAGGGCGGTTGGTAACAAGGTGGCTAACGGTTTTATAGCGTACCGCAAGCCATGTTATAATAAACTGCATGCCTATGAGTAATACAAACACTGTAATGCCATCTGCAAGAGGTATATCTTTATTTAGGGTAACAGCAGCAAAAGCAGAGCCCAGCGCTATGGTAACTACAAAATCAAAAGCATTCATTTTAGATAAAGACCGTTTCCCGGAAATACGTAAAAGAATGATTAGGGCAATGTAGGCCAGTATTGTAATAATAAAAGTGCGGAGCACGCTCTCCCAGGTATCAAAAAATAGTTTATTCATAATGATATAAAGCTACGCATATAACATTACAACACAAGTTAAAAACAAAGCTCTTTTATCCATATTGTTGTTAATGTTTAAGCTGTTACTTATTATAAAAAAGCCGGGCTGCCTATTGCAGCCCGGCTTTACATAACTATTTAGTGTACTACTTTAAATTTTCAGCAAAAAAGCCCATCATGCATTTGTATAGCTCAATACGGTTATCTTCGCGGCCAAAACCATGGCCTTCGTTATATTTAACCATATAAGGCGTTTCTACACCTCGGCTTCTAAGGTTTTCTACCACCTGGTCGCTTTCGTTAATATTAACCCTTGGGTCATTAGCTCCCTGTACTACAAAAAGCGGCTTGGTTATTTTATCAGCATTAAGCGCTGGAGATACCTGTTTCATAATTTCTTGGTCAGCAGGGTCATTTTCATTATACCATTGTTCATAAACCTGCCCTAAAAAGGGTTTCCAGTACTCAGGGAACGATTTAAAGAAGGTAAACAGGTTAGATACCCCAACATAATCTACACCGCAGTTATATAAATCTGGTGTTTTAACAAGGCTGCCAAGGGTGGCAAGCCCGCCATAGCTACCGCCATAAATGGCTATTTTATTTTCGTCTATAAAGCCCAGAGATTTGGCATAGGCAACACCGTCTTCCAGATCGTTAAGCATATTGCGCCCTATCTGTTTGTTACCTGCCTGAAAAAACTCTTTGCCATATCCGCCAGACCCGCGGTAATTAACCTGTAATGTGGCATAGCCCCGGCTTGCAAAAAGTTGCGTTTCCGGGTTAAAGCCCCAGTTATCCCTAACACCGTAAGGCCCGCCATGAGGATTTACTATCAAGGGTACTTTTTTACCGCCTGTAGCCTGTTTTGGTATGGTAAGGTAGCCATAAAGGGTAAGCCCGTCTCTGGATTTAAACTGTATAGGGCGCATTTCGGCCATATCTTCTTCCTTAAGCTGCGGCATAAGGTTTATAAGTTCTTTAAAAGTATCCCCTTTGGTTTCATACAGGTAGTAGCTGCCATAATATTTATCGCTGCTTACATATATCAAAAATTTATCTTCATTATCGGTAACGCCGCTAATAGAAAACTCCTTATCGCCAAATTGCTTTTTAAATTTGGCATACAGTTTTTTTGCGGTGCTGCTCACAGGTATTATATTGCTTTTGTCTCCGTTGTAATAATAATAATCTACCTCAAAGCCGCGTTTACGAGAAGTGCTCAAACCGCCTACATCAAAGGTTGGGTTGGCATATATTTTCTTTATAGTTTTATTTTTTTCAAAATCATAAAGTATAATTTCGCGCGTATTATTTTCAAGGTTAGTTAATACATACGCATCGTTTGGGTTTGGGGTGGTATAGTCAAAATCAATAATACCAAAATCATCTTTCCATATGTTGGTTTTTACTTTTTCAAAAGGCTTGTCATTGGCTGTCCGGTAGTATAACACATTGTCTGTGCCGTTTTGTTGCTGGGTATATGCTTTCAGGTTGCCGTCTTTATCAAAATCATAACCTGTTATAGGGTTAGCAGGATCGGTATTTTCATATAGTTTTACATATTCGCCTGTTTTAACATTGATTTTAAAAGGTTCAAAAATTTGCGGATTATCCTTGTTCATCTCTACAATAATATAATCCGGCTGGTCTTTAAGCATATTTATAATGCTGGCACGCACCCCTTCAAAAGGCGTAAGCTCTTTAGGATTAGAGCCATCAATGTTTACCGCAAATATGTGATAGTTTTCATTACCGCCTTTATCCTGAAGATAAACCAGGCGTTCATTATTAATCCATCCATAACCGCGTACCAGGTCTTCTTTTTCTTCAATTACCCGCTCTACTTTGTTGGTTATAGTGTTTTTAATATACACATTCACTTTGCCGTCTGCATCCCTTTCTTTATACGAAATATAAGTCCCGTTAGGGGAGAACTGAAATGAAAATTGAGAAGGGCGTTTAAAATAATCTTCTACCGAATATTTATAGGTTCCAGTTTCTGCCGCCGCAAGGCGCGCAAGCTCTTCTTTAGAAGATGGCAAAGCGGTATTGCCGGGCAGGCTTTTTTCCTGAGCTGTTAAATGGGCCATAGCAAAAAATGCTGCAATAATTAAATGATGTTTTTTCATAATGCTTCTGATTGATGATGATTATCCAAATGTAAAAAAAATATATAAAACTTAAAGCTTTGTGTAATTTATTGAAATTGAAGCTTTATTTCTATAGACATAGGTTATTTTATTAGTAGCAATTGTTAAATAAATGTTACATTTGTTTTAATTAAAAATTAACCATGAAACTAACAAACCCCCTTAAAACCTATTTTTTGTGTTGCAGGTATGTACTTTTGTTAACTGTTTGCAGCACGGTATACAGCCAGGTAAACTTTACCCAGAGTAATTTACCTATTGTAATTATAACTACAGACATAAACCCGGATACAGGGCAGGCTACCGAAATACCGGACGAACCTAAAGTGGCTGCAAGTATGAAAATTATTTATCATGAAGATGGCAGTACCAATTATGTGGCCGACCAGGATAATGATGCATATTTAGATTATGATGGTCGAATAAAAATAGAAATACGCGGCTCTACATCTCAGGATTTACCAAAAAAACAATACG
The DNA here is from genome assembly GCF_046000445.1 of Flavobacterium rhizosphaerae. Classification (NCBI taxonomy): domain Bacteria; kingdom Pseudomonadati; phylum Bacteroidota; class Flavobacteriia; order Flavobacteriales; family Flavobacteriaceae; genus Flavobacterium; species Flavobacterium rhizosphaerae. The sequence continues at coordinate 7,779 of NZ_JBELPZ010000021.1, forward strand.
GGTGGACAACCTATGAAGATGATACCCAAACCAAACAGAACGTGAGTATTTTGGGTATGCCAAAAGAAAATGACTGGATACTCAATGGTCTTGCTTTTGATCCGTCACTCATGCGCGATTATATAAGCTATAACCTTTCACGTCAAATAGGTTATTATACTTCCAGGACACAATACTGCGAGGTTATTATAAACGGGGAGTACAAAGGGCTATATATACTTCAGGAAAAGCTTAAAGACGATTCTAACAGGATAAATATTGAAGAAATAGATGAAGATGCCAGTACGGGTATGTCCCTTACAGGCGGCTACATAACAAAAGCCGACAAAACAACCGGGGGAGACCCTGTAGCATGGTCTATGGACTCTTATGAAGGCTGGACAGATTTTATACATGAGGTGCCTAAACCGGAGGATGTTACACCTCAGCAAGATAATTATATACATCAGGTATTTACTGATTTGGCAACAACAGCAAACAGTAATAATATAAACCTGGCAACCGGTTACCCATCAATAATTGATATACCTACTTTTGTAGATTTTATGGTGATGAATGAACTGGGCTCTAATGCTGATGGTTACCAGATAAGTACTTTTTTTCATAAAGATATTGGCGGCAAATTAAGGGCAGGGCCAATTTGGGATTTTAACCTAACCTTTGGTAACGACCTTTTTATATATGGTTTTGACCGTAGCCATACCGATGTATGGCAATTTAGTAATGGTGATAACGAAGGGCCTAAGTTTTGGACTGATTTATTTAACAATCCGGAGTTTAAATGCTATTTTTCGCGCAGGTGGAATGCGCTTACAGCCGAAGGCCAGCCTTTAAATTATAACAGCATTGATGCGTATATTGATGAGATTGTAGCTCAGATAAGTGATGCAGCCGTACGTGAGCAGCAAACCTGGGGCACAGTGCCAAACTGGAGCAACGAAATTGCAGACCTCAAAAGCTGGATTGCACAAAGAATTAACTGGATTACTGCAAATGCGGGCAGCTATTCGGCTTGTGAAAACCCGGAATTACCCTCGCTTGTTATTACAGGTATAAGCTACCATCCAGGTGAGAGCGACGATTTTCCGGAATCTGATGACCAGGAGTTTATACAGATAACCAATACTGGCACTACTGAGGTAAACCTTACGGGAGTTTATTTAAGGGAACTTGGGGTTTCATACCAATTTACGGCAGGCAGCACTATAGCGCCAGGGGCGATGATTTATATTGTTAGCAATCCGGAGGTTTTTGAACTGAAGTATGGTACGGAAGCTTTTGGACAGTTTCAGCGTAATTTGTCAAACAGTACACAAAACCTCGTGCTTGCCGATGGTTTTGGTAATATTATAGATGCAGTGCAGTATGATGATGATGCGCCGTGGCCGGATACAGCAGATGGCGATGGGTATTATCTTCACCTTATAGATAATGCTTTAGATAACAGCATTGCTTCAAGCTGGGAGGCAATACAGGAGGCTACATTAAGCAACAAAAATTTTACCGCTACACCTTCATTTATCACACTGTATCCCAACCCTGTTTATGGCATATTTACAGTAAAATCTGCCCAGGCAATGCAACAGGTAGAAATTTATGATGTGTTTGGAAAACAATTGCAGCATTATACCACACCGGGTAATGAACTAAAGGTAGATATAAATCTGTTCCCGTCAGGTATTTATTTTGTAAAGGTTACTGCTTCAGGTAACAGTGTAACTAAAAAGATAGTGAAGAGTTAATTAAGTTATATATAGTAGTTATCGGTTCCGGAAAAGCATTGTTCATGATGCTTTTCCGGAACTTTTTTTTATTACTTTTATTCCGCATTTTTAAAACCAATGCACTATATATGGAGATTTTTAAAAACATTAATATAAAAGCAAAACCAAGCGAAACCACTGGGTTTGGTACCAATCCCAATAGTTATGGCGGGCGTTTTATTAATAAAGATGGTACTGCGAATATAGAAAAAAAAGGGCTTAATTTTTTTGATCGTATCAGTTGGTACCACACGTTACTTAACATGTCTGGCTGGAAATTTATAGGCATCATTTTTTGCTTTTATGCCGGTATAAACTTTCTCTTTGCATTATTATATTATCTTATAGGTGTTGAAAACCTTGATGGTATTGGTACCGCAGGTGGTGAATGGGTAAAATTTGGCAAAGCTTATTTTTTTAGTGCACAAACTTTTACCACGGTGGGTTATGGGCATATAAGCCCCTCGGGTGTAGGCACGAGTGCACTGGCGGCCACAGAAGCCCTTACTGGCTTGTTGAGCTTTGCTATTGCTACCGGTTTATTTTATGGTCGTTTTAGCCGCCCACGTATGTTTATACAGTTTTCTCATAATGCGTTAATAGCCCCTTATAAAGGCAAGAGCGGCTTAATGGTGCGTATGGCGCCGCATAAAAACACCAACCTTATTGATGCAGAGGCGCGTATGACATTGGGTATGGTAGTTATGGAAAATAATAAACCTGTAAATAAATTTTATACACTGGAGCTTGAAATGGTAAAAATAAGCTCACTAACATTAAGCTGGACCCTTGTTCACCCTATTACGGAAGAAAGTCCCTTTTACGGTTTTACCAAAGAAGACTTTGAAACTATTGAAGGAGAGGTTATTGTTTATATTAAAGCATTTGATGACCTGTTTAGCTCTACTGTGGCAGCAACTTCATCGTATACATTTGATGAAATTGTTTATGGCGCAAAATTTAATATGATGTATTCAGAAAATGAAGACAATAGTAGTACAATTTTATATCTTGATAAATTAAATTCTTTCAAAAAGGCCGATATAAGCGAATACTAACCGCCATGCCCAAAACACTAAATAGCAACCCATCTATTCTAGTTTAAAGCCCTGTGTTATTTATAGAACTGCGTACTTTGTTATATAAATAAAAACATAGGCATTATGAAAAAAACGTTACTACTATCAGCATTGTTGTTTGCCGGGGGGCTAACAGCACAAACTACCCACATGGTTAATTGGTTTATTGGGGTTACATCCAGTGAAACAGTAATTACTATAGAAAATGGAGACACCGTAAAATGGATGTGGGATGATACACTTCCGCATACTGTAACCAGCCAGGCAGGGGGGGCTGAAACATTTGACAGCGGTACCATTACCGGTTCGGGCGAATCATATTCTCATACTTTTACAGTAGATGGTACTACCGCTTATGCCTGTAATTTTCATCCTTCCATGCAGGGTAGTATAACCGTAACCACTACAGGAGGTATAAAAGATGTTAAAACAACGGGTTTTAAAGCTTACCCTAACCCTGTAACCGATATGCTTACAGTTACTTCAGATACGTTTATAAGCAGTATAGAAATTTTTGATATAAATGGTAAACTGGTTTATAAAGCAACCGCAGCAACGCCAAACGTAAATATATATATGCAAAATTTTACTCCGGGCACTTACATTATTAAGGCACATGCTGGTGATGCTATAGAAAATATAACAGTTATAAAGCAATAATAATTGGTTTTACTTGCAACATAAGAGCCTGCATTTTTGCAGGCTCTTATACTGTTTTATAAGCAGGGATATTTAATTTTTCTTACGCAGTTTTTCTTGTGTTAAGTGGTACGGCATCAGGCTCCGCCGGTTTTTTTAAACTTAAAATCTAAGGGCATTGTGTTTCCATTGTACTAATCCATTCGGCTATCATTTGCAGGGCCTCTTCATCTACAACACTACGGCCAATAGGCGGCATCATTTCAGACTGAATGTTATTGTTCATGCGGTAATGTAAAAGCGAATTTTCTATATCCTGTCCGTCTACAATATATTCCTGCCCAGAAGTAACAAAATCAACAGGCTCATTACATACCCCAAGGTTTTGCGGCAAATCAGTTACACCAAATTGAAAATTCATGGGAGTATACCCGCAATAAGCGCCGGGGTTGTGGCAATGGGCACAGTTAATATCAAGGTAAGAGCGTACCCTTAGCTCAAGGGGCTGGGTTTCATCAGTCCAGTTTACTGTTGAAGTTATATTTTGAGGAACAGTATTAAGGTATCCGGTAGCCATCCATTTGCTTAACTGGTTTTCAGTGCCATCCGCATAGTTATATTGTTTGTTGAGGTTTTGTGGTTTGGTACCAATGGTTGTGGCAACATCATTTAAGTCATGGCACATAATGCATGATGCCGTTGCAGGTATTTTATAGCGTGCCATACGCTCCTCGCCATTATGCATCCAGCTCACGCGTACCTCCTGCTGCATAGTATTTAAAGTAGCTTCGGTTTTATCCTGGTTCCATACATAATTGGCAAACATCCATCCGCTTTCTTTTTTAATCATAACCCTTGTTTCAATAATATTGGGCACATCGTCGTCTGTAGTGCTGTCATAATAAAACGTTTTTAGCAGCGCAGTACCTACTGGAAAATTCAGGGTTTCACCATCAGCAGCATAAGTTGCTTTAAGCCCGTCAGGCATCCACACAAAACGTTTCTTTTTAGCATAATCTGTAAATAGGGTACTGTTAAGGTCATACGGTATTACGCGGCTTGCCGGTTGAAGATTTTTAAGCTCGCCTTCAAAAAAATGATAATCACTAAGGTTAGGGTAAGGCACCTGTGCCAGGTCCATTACTACAGGGCTTTCAATTTGTGTTATTATTTCGTCGTAATCATCTTCATTATCGGATTGGCATGAAAACAATAATACTGTTAAAAAAGCTGATAATAATAGGGGCAATGAGTAATTTTGCTTCACTTTTAGTTGTAATTAGTGTATAGTCACAAATATAGAAAAATACTCATAACTCCAGCTTCACACGGTAATTATCCAGTTCTTTTAAAGCCTTGTCGCTTGTGTGGTCAAAATTTTTCTCATGTCGGTTACGCTCCTTCTTCAGGCTGATACGCTTAAGCGAATTGTAAAAGCGGCGCACTTCTTCCAGGCTGCTAAGTATTAATGTAGGGACAATAACATTTTTTCCAGTTTCATCTTTGGCTACCATAGTAAAGTAGGATGAATTACAATGTTTTACCTTGCCTGTCTGAATATTTTCTGCAGTAACACGTATACCAATAATCATAGAGCTGTTGCCAACATAATTTACAGAGGCCTTCATGGTAACCAGTTCGCCCACCTCAATAGGGTTTAAAAAGTCTACCGTATCTACCGATGCCGTAACACAATAGCTGCCGCTGTATTTAGAAGCCGATGCAAAAGCAATCTGATCCATTAGCATTAAAATATAGCCACCGTGTATTTTTCCGCTAAAATTAGCATGAGAGGGCAGCATAAGCTCTGATATGGTAATTTTAGATTCGCTTACCCTGCGGTAATGTGTGTTTTTTATAGCATTCATGGTTTTAGCAGTGTGGGTGTGCCTGAGTTGTCGTCATCTTCATTTTCTTCCTGTTGCAGGGCACGGTTAAGTATATTTTCAGGCAGTGTTTTTTTGGCTTTGGCACCCATTTTCTTAAGTTTTTCTATACTGGTAACAATATTACCACGGCCTTCAAATAATTTATTCATAGCACCCTGATACTCATTTTGGGCATCGCGCATTTTTACGCCAACCTTGGTAAGGTCACCAATAAAGCCTTCAAACTTATCATAAAGCGCCCCGGCCTGCCGGGCAATTTCATAGGCATTTTCCTGTTGTTTCTGGTTGGCCCACATGCTGTCTATAGTCCGAAGGGTAGCCAGCAGGGTGCTTGGGGTTACTATAACAATATTACGCTCAAAGGCTCTGTTGTATAGTGTGTTGTCTTCATTAAGCGCTATAGCAAAAGCAGGCTCTATAGGTATAAACAGCAATACAAAATCAGGGCTTTCAATTTTATACAGGTCATGATAATTTTTTTCACCCAGCTGTTCCACATGTTTTTTTATAGAATTAATGTGCTCTTTAAGGTGTACTAACCTTAAAGGGTCATCTTCTTCATTTACATAACGCTCATACGCCACAAGCGATACTTTACTATCTACAACCATTTTTTTACCATCCGGAAGGTTAATAACCACATCAGGTATTACCCGGCTACCCTCATCATCGGTATGGCGTTGCTGTACAAAATACTCGCGGTCTTTTTCAAGCCCCGATTTTTCCAGTACCCGTTCCAGCACCAGCTCACCCCAGTTACCCTGCATTTTAGTGTCGCCTTTAAGGGCACGGGTAAGGTTAAGGGTTTCGCGGCTCATTACCTCATTCATTTCACGAAGGCCAAGTATCTGCTGGCGCAGTGCGGCATGGTAGTCTATACTCTCCTTATGGGTATCTTCTACTTTTTTCTCAAAAAGGTGTATTTTTTCCTGTAGCGGAGAAAGTATATTTTTCAGGTTTTCGCGGTTCTGTTCGGTAAATTTGGTCGATTTTTCTTCTAATATCCGGTTGGCCAGGTTTTCAAATTCTTTAGTGAATTTTTCCCTAAGCTGTTCGGTTTCGCTGCGCTGTTCCCGCATGCGCTCCATAAGGTTATCAAAATCGGCTTCTTTTTTAGTGAGTTGTACGCTCAGTGCATCTTTATCATGCCTTATTTCGTTACGTTCATTTTGTAAAATAGCCAACTGATTTTCTATAGCCTGTTTTTCATTTTGTGACTGTACTCGTAATTGTTCTAATTGCAGCTGCATACTGTTGTAGCGTTCTTCAAAAATCTTTTTATCTGCAGCGGTTTTAGAAGTAAATACAGCCTTGCCAATAAAAACACCTATGGCAAGGGCAATAATAAAGGCTAATAAAAGGGGTATGGTTTCAGGCATGTAAAGTAGTATTTAGTAATTGGTAAAATTAATATAAAATTGAGTTTTATACCAGTTTAAGGTTGTCATTTTATAACTTTATACAGCACCTGCATTTTATTGGCTAAAAAATTTTCAGAGTTAATTTATCAGGGTGTTTAGTATCTTTGAAAGAAACCCTTATGTTTATTTGCTTATGAACGATAAAACAATTGTTTATCAACGTTTCATGATACCTGGCGAAGCAGAAGCCCTTCAGCAGCTTTTGCAGCAAAATAACATTGGCTGCCTGGTTAAAACCATTTCATCTGGCCTCGATGGAAATTTTGCAGGTAGTTATGATAAAGATTATGAAGTTCGTATTAATCCATTAGACCGTGCTGTTGTTGATGGGCTTGTTGCTCAAAAAGTGCGTGAGGATATAACTAAACTACCCAAAGATTATTACCTCTATACTTTTACAAATGAGGAGCTGATGGAGATTATACATAAGCGAGATGAATGGAATGCTCTTGATTACCAGCTTTCGTTACTGCTTTTACAGGAACGGGGTGTTGAAATAAATAAGGAAACGATACAGCTTGCGGAAAAAAAGAGGATTGCGGAATTAAAGCAACCTGAAAAGGTGAGCAGGGGCTGGCTTTTTGCCGGCTATTTATTTGCCTGTATGGGCGGCTTGGTAGGTGTTGTATTTGGCTATATATTATACTCTTCTAAAAAAACGTTGCCGGATGGCAGGGTAATGTATCGCTATAGTAATGCTGACCGTAGCCACGGCAGGATAATTATGATTTTTGGCCTTACAGTAATTTTTATGTTATGGGTACTAACTTTAGTATCTGGTGATTAATACATTATTATGTAGCTGTTTTTAAATAACTATAAATTACCTGTGTTGTATACTAATTCTAAAATACCTGCCGTTAGTATATACACACTACATACTTTAGCAGTTAATTATATAATTTAATTTCAGGTTATTAAAATGAGAGGCATTAAATTCTGCATTTTGGTTGCAGCTTTATGCTGCATGGTGCCGGCCATGGCACAAAAAAACTTCGGGTCGGCCAAATATACTGCTATGTGCAGCTATTATGGCGAAACTATTACGGGAGATATTATAGCATATGAATCGGGTACTACGGTCCAGAAAGCGGTAGCAGAGATTATGTCGGTAATAGGTCTCAAGCCCAATTTTGAACTCCGCGTAGCCAATGTACCTAATGCGGCAGCGGTTGTTATAAAAAATAAGCGTTATATACTGTACAACCCAAAGTTTATGAACCAGATTAATAAAGCATCGGGTACCAACTGGGCAGCCATAAGTATACTGGCGCACGAAATAGGGCACCACCTCAATGGGCATACGCTGGATAATGTGGGAAGCCGGCCTCAAACGGAATTAGAGGCAGATGAATTTTCAGGGTTTGTATTGCGTAAAATGGGCGCTACATTACCTGATGCCTAAGCAGTAATGTCAATTATTGCATCAATAAAAGGCAGCCATACACACCCTGCAAAAAACGACCGCCTGGCTTATATTGCTACAGGTTGGCAAAATGCAGCTCCTATTAAGGAGGCAGCTCCGGAAAAAGGTAAGGAAGCTAACCCTACTCAGGTAGCTGCCACCCCGGAAAAAGAAGATAAAAACTATATTGCATCATCGGGTACGCCTTCAACAACGTACAGGAAGCCCGTAGCGGCTAAAAAATCTGCCAATACACGGATGGTACGTATTAATGAAAGTATAAAATCAAATAATGTGGTAAGTGTTGCCTATTTTGATAATGATCCGCAGGGGCATTACTATCTTACCAAACGCGGAAACCTAGTTCAGGTTGAAGGAGATAAGGTATATCAGGTGGCCAAAATGTATAAATCTAACAAAATTGGTTACAATATTATGTTTGCTGATAACAACGCGCATAAAATATATATAGGCCGTAATGGGTTATTATTAAACAGTACGGGTAACCGCGTGGGCTATATAAAAGCACGATAATGTTTTTTGGCTAAAACTTTCTTAATGGTTTCAGCGGGTGTTTGGCGTTTATGTAAATTGCAGTATTAAAAACCATACTGATGGAAACTAAACAACATATTGCAGATTTGGAAAACAGGCTTACAGAAGCCATGAAAACCGGTAATGTGGCAGCACTTGATGTATTGCTGGCCGATACTATGCTGTTTACCAACCATAACGGCCATTTGGTAACCAAACAAGATGAGCTTGATGCACACAACAAAGGCAATATAGAAATTTTTGAAATAAAAATAAGCGCTCAGCTTATAGAGGTATATGGCGATATGGGTATAGTATCTGTAATAAAAGACATTAGCGGTAACTACAATGGCCATACCAATGTTGGCGTATACCGTTACACCCGCGTGTGGCAGCAAACGGGTGATAACTGGCAGGTAGTGGCAGGGCATTGCAGTAAAGTGCTGGTTTAATACTTTTTTAGCAATAAATACTGTATTTATTAGCTAATTTTATGGCTCAAATTTAACGCCCAAAAATGAATTTAAAAGTAATTGCTTTTGATGCTGACGATACGCTGTTTATAAACGAACCTTATTTTGAAGAAACTGAAAAAGCCTTTTGCGGGCTGATGGAAGACTACATGAGCCACCAAAGTATAGCACAGGAAGTATTCAGCATACAGATTAAAAACCTTCCGGTGTATGGTTATGGCATTAAGGCATATATACTCAGCCTTATTGAAACCGCAATTAGTATTTCCGGAGGTACAGTAAGCAGCAGGCACATTACCAAAATACTTGACTTAGGTAAAGAGCTTCTTGCCAAACCTATAGAACTTATAGATGGGGTAGAGGATACCCTTAAACAATTGCAGGGAAATTATAAACTGGTAGTGGCTACAAAAGGCGACCTGAAAGACCAGCACCGTAAACTGCACGACAGCGGCCTGGGGCACTATTTTCACCATATAGAAGTAATGTCAAATAAAGAGGCTATAGATTATACCAAGCTTTTAAACCGCCTGGATATTGTTCCTAATGATTTTATGATGGTTGGAAATTCACTTAAAAGCGATGTACTCCCTGTTTTAGAGATAGGGGGATATGCCTGCCATGTGCCTTTTCATACCACCTGGGCGCATGAGCGTATAGACCATGATGTAGTGCACCAACGGTTTACGGCATTAAATGATATCAGGCAGATTATTAATGTAGTGGGATAACTATGGAACCTCAGTTTTTTGAAACCCCGGCTGATTTCAGGAAATGGTTACAACAACATTATACCGATAAGCAGGAAGTGATGGTTGGATTCTATAAAAAAAGCTTAGGCAAATCCAGCATTACCTGGCCCGAATCGGTAGAACAGGCATTATGCTTTGGCTGGATAGATGGCGTGCGCCGCTCTTATAATAATGAGGCATATACTATACGTTTTACACCCCGTAAACCTAACAGTACCTGGAGTGCCGTAAATATAGCTAAAATACAAGAACTACAGGAAAAAGGCTTATTACAGCCTGCTGGCCTGGCAGCTTTTCAAAAACGCACAGAGAAAAATTCTAAAATATACGCCCACGAACAGGATGAAGTAGCAACACTGCCAAAAGCGCTTGAAGAGCAATTTAAAGCTAATAAGGCTGCCTGGAAATTTTTTGAAGCTCAGCCACCATATTATAAAAAGATAATGCTGCACCGTGTGGCATCGGCAAAACAGGAAAAAACCCAACTACAGCGGCTTGAAAAACTTATGGCTGCCTGCCTTGAAGGGAAAAGATTACGCTAACTTATACGATATAAGGCAAAACTTACGTTTTATTAGTATATTTGATGATACTCACCTTTTAAAATCAATTACATTATGAAAAAACTATTTAAATTTTTCGTTCTAACCGCTGTTGCAGCCTGTTTTGCTTTTGTTGTGCCAAACGAAACCAAAACTAAAGAAATTAATATAGTAATTGATGCAGGGCACGGCGGCAAAGATTTTGGAGCCAAATATAATGATATAATTGAGAAAGAGATTACTAATGAAATTGCCCAAAAAATTAATGAACTGAATAAAAACAGCAATATAGTAATACACTTTACCCGGTTTAATGACAATTTTGTAGATTTAAATGAGAGGGTAAATACTATTAACAGCCTTAAGCCGGATTTGTTAATTTCATTACACGTTAATTCACAAAGTATTGGTACCGAACGTTCGGGTATGGAATTTTTTGTATATGACAAAAATGCTGTTGCTACTAAATCTGCACAATACGCTGAAAGTCTTGCCCAACAATTTAAAGAAGCAAATTATAATGTTGGAGAGGTTAAAACAGCGTCTATGTACCTGCTTAAAAATAGTGAATCTCCAGCTATAATTTTTGAAATGGGCTATCTTACCAATCAGTATGACAGGGCTTATCTTACCAATGAAAATAATAAGGAAAAAATAGCCAGAACAATACTTGATTTTGTGGCAAGCATTGAATAACCATGGCAAATAAGCAAAACTATAAAAACCATATACGCTGGTATATACCACACCATTTTGTATTTTATCCCGTTATGCTGGCGGCTATTATATATTGTGCCTGGCAGGCAGCAAATGCCACAGCAGATGTAAAACCACTTTGGCTGGTAGCCGGCTTTGGTTTTTTCAGCCTGGCCTGGCTGTCATTTCTTTTACGCCAGCACTACGCGCTTACACTTCAAAACCGATTAGTATTGCAGGAGTTGCGCTACCGCTATTTTGTACTTACAGGCAAGCGCTTAGAGCCTATAGAGGCTCAACTTAGCGAGGGGCAATTATTTGCATTGCGTTTTGCACCGGATGAAGAACTTGCTGCTTTGGCAGACAGAGCTATTAGTGAAAAGCTTACAGCTAATGAAATAAAAAAAGCAATAAAAAACTGGAAAGGCGATTACCACAGGGTATAAAAAAGTATAATTAGTATAAATATAAAAGCGGGATAGTTTTATAAAACTATCCCGCTCATTTTTGGATTAGGTTCGGAACTATAGAAATTCTTACGTCTAACTCCATAATATTATTCGCGTGGTTCATACCAGCCAAACCGGCTGTTTCCCCTGTTATAATCACTATGATCAGTATCTATATAATCTCCTGAGGCGCGGCGTTCTTCCTCTTCGTCATGCCATCCCGGGCTGCGTTGCATCTGGTCATTTTCGTCCCAGTCGTTATTTTTAGTTCCCCTGCTTTCTGTAGTTTCTTTATCCTGGTTTTTATTTTTCCAGGAGTCTTCATCCTCGTTAAAAGTACGGGTTCTTGGGTCTCTGTAATCATCATGGTTTCTATTGTCACCAGCCTGGTTATCCCTTTCCTGGCCAGCATTTTTATTTATATCGCTCATAACTATCAGGTTCTTTTAAATTAATATTCTGTTTTATCTTTGCTCAGGTCACCTTCCTGAATTTTTTCAGGGGTTTTAGTAGCATCTGTTTGTTTGGCAGCACCTTTCTTGGCTACTTCCATATGTTCTTTTAAGGTACCTTTATCTTTTTCGTCCATTTTGTTTTCACTTGAAACTTTTGGAGCGGGGGTTTGTCTCTTATCCATAACCTTGGTGTATTTGATTTATATCAAATTTCGTAATCTTTGTGGTTGATTCTTAGTTAATTAACTTTGTTTTAGACAGAATAGGTTATTATTTGTAAGATATGATTTTATAATAAATTGATTATCAATACTTTTGTTAATTACTCAATTAAACTTTAACAAATAATTGATGGTGATAATAACCTTTAAAATGAGGTTTCTTACTAAATTAGTAACATAAAAATAAAGATTTACTTATTAAAATTTATGGCAACAAATAATTGGGTTTTAGATACCGCACATTCAGACATACACTTTAGCATCCGTCATTTAGTTATTGCATCTGTTACAGGCTCGTTCAGGATTTTTTCCGGCAGTATGGTAACACAGTGGCATGATAATTTTACTGATGCAAAATTTGATATCAGTATAGATGTTTACAGTATAGATACCAATAATAATGAGAGGGATGAACATCTTAAATCTCCTGATTTTTTTAATGCCGATAAATTTCCGGTTATTGAATTTCACTCATCATCATTTAAAAAAATTGAAGGTGATAAACATAAACTTACCGGGGCGCTTACTATTAAAGGAATAACCAAAGAGGTTACTGTTGATGTGTTGTTTGGCGGTGAGGCCAAAGACGGTTTTGGTGTAGAGAGGGCAGGCTTTGAAATTACAGCTGTCATTAACCGTAATGATTTTGATATACATGCTGATGATGTTACCGAAGCCGGCGGGTTGGTATTGGGCGAAGATATTAAAATGCAGGCTAATATACAGTTTACAAATGAGGAGGAGTAATCTTTAATCTTTTAAGATTAAGACCAGTATAAAAAAATGGCTGCATTTACGCAGCCATTTTTATTTATTATTTGGTTATAGTCTGTGTCCTGTCTGGCCCTACAGATATTACTTTTATAGGTACTTCAAGTTCTTTCTCTATAAACTCAATATATTCTTTAAGTTCAGCGGGTAGTTCATCATACGAGGTCATACCCGTAAGATCTGCCTGCCATCCTTTTTTCTCAACATATACCGGTGTTACGTTTTCTTCTTCAATATTATAAGGCAGGTGTTTAATTTCCTCTCCTTTATATTTATATGATGTACATATTTTTAAAGTATCAAAACCCGAAAGCACATCGCCTTTCATCATATATAACTGGGTTACACCGCTTACTTGTACGGCATATTTTAATGCCACAAGGTCTAACCAGCCACAACGCCTTGCACGGCCGGTAACAGAGCCAAACTCATTACCCACTCTTGCCATAGTTGCGCCTGCCTCATCAAAAAGTTCGGTAGGGAAGGGGCCGCTACCTACACGGGTAGTATATGCCTTAAATATACCAAATACATCTTTTACCTTGTTGGGGGCAATACCCAAACCTGTACAGGCCCCGGCAGCCGTGGTGTTAGATGAGGTAACAAACGGGTATGTACCAAAGTCTATATCAAGCAATGAGCCCTGTGCGCCTTCTGCAAGTATGGTTTTGCCTTCCTTCATCGCATTGTTCAGGTATTCTTCGCTATCAATAAAGGTAAGTTGTTTTAGCGCTTCTATAGCAGTAAAAAACTCTTCTTCAAGCTCATCAAGATCATATTCAAGTTCTACATTATAAAAATCAATCATGGCCTGGTGCTTATCGGCAAGTGCACGGTAACGCTCTTTAAAATCATCAAGCTCAATATCACCTATACGTATGCCGTTCCTGCCGGTTTTATCCATATAAGTTGGGCCTATACCTTTAAGGGTAGATCCTATTTTTGCTTTGCCTTTACTGGTTTCGCTGGCGGCATCCAGCAGGCGGTGGGTTGGTAATATAAGGTGGGCCTTTCTGGATATTAAAAGCCTGCTTTTAATGTCAATATTAAACTTTTCGAGCCCTTCGAGTTCTTTTTGAAACACTACGGGGTCCATAACTACACCGTTACCAATTATATTTATGGATTTTTCATGAAAAATTCCTGAAGGAATGGTTCTTAGTACATGCTTTATACCATCAAATTCAAGCGTATGGCCTGCATTTGGCCCCCCCTGAAAACGGGCTATTATATCATATTTGCTGGTAAGCACGTCAACAATTTTTCCTTTGCCTTCGTCTCCCCATTGCAATCCAAGCAGTAAGTCTACCGTCATTTCTTAATTAAGTTTGTTGTTTATGTTTGCAGTAATTTTCATTATTAAAAACAAAAACCAATCCTTATGCAGGGTTGGTTTGTATTTGCTGTTTTTTCAGCCTTTTCAGCTTTCGGCTGCGGGCTGTTTTTTATGGCCATAAAGATATAAAGAATGGTTGTGAATTTCAATACCAAAAATTTCCTCTATGGTTTTCTTGATGCTTTGTATCCTTGGGTCGCAAAACTCTATAACCTCACCGGTATCGGTCATTATTATATGGTCATGCTGCCTGTCAAAATATGATTTTTCATAATGCGACTGGTTCTGCCCAAACTGGTGGCGCCTTACCAGGCCGCATTCCAGCAACAACTCTATGGTATTGTATAGCGTGGCACGGCTAACGCGGTAATTTTTATTTTTCATTTTGATGTAGAGTGATTCTATATCAAAATGCTCCTGATTATCGTAAATTTCCTGGAGTATGGCATAGCGTTCAGGGGTTTTCCTGTGGCCTTTGTCTTCTAAAAATTTGGTGAAGACATTTTTTACAATCTCCTGATTTTTGTTGTTTTCCATTATATATCCCTCTCAATATGGCAAAGATACGCTAAAAAATTATTTCTGCATTATACAGTTATATTTACTGATAACATTAAAAGTTAAAAACGCTGTCCCTTCTTACGGAGACAGCGTTTTGATTAACAACTTAACTTAATCAACAACTTATTTTTAGTTGGCCAGGAGCCACATAATTTGATTTATCTCGTCATAACCACCAAACTGCCTGTTTAATGCTTCCATTAAATTAGTACTGTTATAGTTCAGTTCAGAGGTAGGGTATAGATACCGCATCGGAAGATCGTTCGGGTTATTTACATTAAGGTTTGTAGCAGGGTCTACCGGAAACTCAGGATAATATACCCTTCTGTATTCGTAATAAGATGTTTTTCCATCCATTAAAAAGTTTAATAGGTAGCGCTGCATCCAGATTTGCTCCAGTTGGCCTTGTGCGTTATCAGCAAATGCTGCTTCCCCTGTAAAATAGTTATCAATGTCGCTTTGTGTTATGGCATTGCCGTGCGCATAAGTGGCATCGGTATTCATAACATATTTCAATGCCGATTTTACACCGTTTTGATAATATTGCTCTGCACTGCCGGTGCTTATCCAGCCTCTTATACGGGCTTCAGCCAAAATAAACTCCTGCTCGGCATAGCTAAGCATCCTGCGGGTTTCACTGTCTTGTTTTACCTGGTACCTCAGGTTGATTTTAGAATATTTGCCTGCACCGTAATTAGCGTTCATTGTGGCATAATCAATAGCCGGGTTAACCCCGTTATAAGCCTGCATATCACCTTCGGCATAACCAGCTGTTATTTGCGCCGGGGCAGGTTCGGCAAAGTAATACAGGCGCTTATCATTTAGTGCTTTAAGGTTATCTATAACCACATTGCTTACCAGTGTGCGCCCGGTAAACATATCGTTGGTGCTATACAAAGGGTGTGCGTTAATGGTGTTATATACCAGTCCGAAATAGTCGGTATCATTTTCAAATAACATATTGTTATTTACAATGGTACTAAAACGTTGCTGAACCCTTAAATCAGCATCATTGGTTTTATTGCTCAGCGTCATTAATACTTTAAGCTCAAAGGCATTTACTGCTCTCAGCCACTTCTCAGGGTTGCCTGCAAAAGGGGTAGGGTCTCCAACAAAGGTTGTACCCTGCTGAAAATGCTGTGCCGCTTCCTCCAGCTCTGTAAGTATGCCTAAAAACACTTCTTTCTGGGTATCATATTTTGGCTTAAAGTTACCTGCTGCGCCCTGTCCGGCTTCGCTGTAGGGTATATCTCCCATATCCATTGTAGTTAAATAAAAAGTGTATGCCCTTATAAAATGTGCCACACCTTTGTAAGATTCTTCCGCCGGGCTGCCTTCGGCAAAAGCCAGCATCTTATCAATGTCCGGCAAAATTGTTAGCTTACCAAAACTTGAAGTCCTTATTAAGTTATATTGCTCGCTCAGCTGCCCTTCATTGGCATAGCCAACATATTTAGGCAGCGCATTTTCTGTAATATAGGCTTTTGAGTCCTGCCCCTGGTATTTTGCTATGCTAAGTATAATATTAGTGGTAAGCATAGAGGCGCTTACCTGTGTAGGGGTATTGGGGTTTGTATTTATTTCCTCAAAATTACTACACCCTGCAAACATGACTACACCAGCAATTGCCATTATAAATTTTTTCATGTTTTTTATATTTAAACAGTTTAATACTATTTTCATTAGAAATTAATTTTGATGTTACCACCAATAAAGCGCTGAGACGGATCGGAAAAATTATCAATACCGCCATCAGGGTCAGAATATTTAAAGTCTTTTGCCCATAAAAACAGGTTTTGGCCAATAAGTGATACTGAAGCATTTTGGGCACCAATAAATTTAACAGCCGTTTGTGGTAAATTATAAGTAAGGCTCAACTCCCTTAGCTTAATAAAAGTAGTGCTGTAGGTATCGTATGTTGAAGGAGCGCCACCCCAGGCAGTGCCTTTGTGTATACGCGAAACATAGCTTTGGTAAGTTACAGGCACATCGTTAGCGGCATATTGCCTTGTATCGCTTGTAATATTACCATACGGGTCATAAGCTACCGTACCCGATACCACTTTTACACCATTGCCCACATAGTTTGCAGTGCCGGTTGTTGCATCTAGATAACGTGCCTCATTAACAGAGTCGGGATGGTTACCAGACTGCCACATATACATTTCTGTAGTGGTTTGTGCAAGCCCGCCAACACGTCCGTCAAACGATACATTTAGTGTGAAGTCTTTATATTTAAGTGTAGAGGAAAGCCCCCATATCCAATCAGGGTCTGCATAGCCGTAAACCGACTGATATGCTGAATATACAGGTAAGCCGTTTTCGTAAATTATGTTTCCGTTACCATCTTTCTGAAAATCGTTGAGTACAAAAGCATCCACCCTTTTACCTACTTTTACCCATGGTTTATCAGCAGAAAATTCAGGGTCAAGTTTGGTATAATAACGTGCGTAACGTGACCAGTTTGCGGTTACATCCCACCTCCAGTCTGCTGTTTTAACAGGTGTAACATTTAAAGTAATCTCTGTACCGCGGCGGGTAATCTCTTCCTGAGTGTTAATATAGTTTGAGCTGAACCCCGAAGCGCTGCTTACAGTAGTTGCCGTTAAGAAATCGTACATACGCTTAGAATAGTATGCCACATCAAACGAAACCCTGTTGTTAAAGAAACTGGCAGCGGTACCAACCTCCCATGTATCAGAAGACTGAGGGTTTACCTCATTACCCCTTATGGTATCAGGATACCAGGCTGAATTTAAACCTCCCCATGCATTAGTATTGATGTTGTATACAGAATTTATATCATATATGCCGGCAGGGGTTTTAGATGAGGTCCATGAACCGCGGAGTTTCCAGAAAGAAAGCCAGTCATATTGTGGTAATACCTCTGAGGCTACAAAACTACCGGAAACTGATGGGTAAAGGTATGACCTGGTAGATGAGGGCAAGGTAGAGCTCCAGTCGTTCCTTAAAGTACCTTCAATAAAAGCTACATCTTTCCACGAAGCAGAAACTCTCCCGTATAAGCTGTTTACCTGCCTTTTATATACATTTGAGTTTACCAGTGCATTGTTTACCGATGACTGTAGCGAATAAAAGCCGGGAACCGAAAGGCCACCCTGGGTACGGCCTTCTATACCTTCGTCACGGGTGTAGTATAATGTGCTACCCAAAAGGCCGTCAATATTAAAGTCGCCAAAGGTTTTATTACCTGTAAGCAGGAAGTCGCTGTTAATACTGTATCCTGTACCGATACCCTCGTTATAAGAACCTTTTAAAGATTCTCCCCATATTTGGGTGCCGTTCTGTATTACAGTGGCAACACCGGCACTTACCAAAGATCCTTTAGATATGCGTATTACCTGTTTGTTGTTATAGGTATCAAAACCGGCACGCGCAGTGGCGTTAAGCCACGGTAAAATTTCATAAGTACCCGATACAAAACCATTAAATATCTGGCGGTCTAAACTATGTATACGTTCATTACGGTCAAAATACGGGTTGTTGTTTGTACCGGTATAGCTGTTGTTTTGCGATTCGTTTTTAACCAGCCAGTAGTCTTTATAATCACGGATATCATAATCAGGGGCAGACCACACTAAAATGTTATACATAGGGTCATAAGCCGTATAACCACTAAAACCAATGTTTGGTGAAGTTTGTTTATTGATGGTTACCGATGATGACAGCTTGAACTTATCTACGTTGATATCTCCAGCTAATGTATAGGTATATTTATCATATTCGGAGTTAGGATACTGACCACGGTTGTTTACCCATGTGGCAGAAGACCTTATATTACCTTTTTCTCCATGCTGGGCTATACTAAGGTTGTTATTTAGAATATACCCCTGCTGCAAAAAGTTTTTAAAGTTGTCTTTTCCGCGGGCAATATAAGGCATAGACTGGTAAGATTTGCTTATAGGGTCCCATTGTATAACATCCTGCCCTTCCATAGGCACACCCCAGGCGCCTGTACCGGTATACCTGCCCGTTGCAGGGTCTATCTGGCGGCCGAATGTAGATTGTTGTTCCGGTATAGCAAGATAACCCGCAGTAAGCATAGTACTACTGTTAAAGCTAACACTAAGGCCATTACCTTCTCTACCTTTTTTGGTAGTAACAATAATAGCGCCGCTTGCCCCCCTGTAGCCATAAAGTGCCGATGCAGTAGCACCTTTAAGTACGGTAACATTTTCTATATCATCGGCAGGTATATCCCTTAATGTCATGTTGCCGTAGGGCACATCGTCAATAACTAACAAGGGTGTCTCTCCCCTTAATTGTACGGTAGGGGCTTCAGAAAATTCAGTGCTGTTTAATACCAGCATACCCGAAACTTTACCGGTTAAAGATGTTGCCACATCTACACCTTTTACAGTTTGTACTGTGTTTCCTTTAACTTTTTGCACTGCATAACCCAATGCTTTTTCGTCACGTTTTATACCTAATGCGGTTATTACCATTTCATTAAGCATAGTGGCTTCTTCCTGCAGTTGTACGTTTATAACTGTATTTGTGCCAATTGGCATTTCGGTGGTTCTAAAACCGATGAAAGAGAAAACAAGTATCTGGCCTTCTTCGGCAGTAACTTTGTAGTTACCATCAGAGTCAGTAACAGTAGAGGATGCAGTGCCTTTTATGCTAATAGTAACACCGGGTACCGGTTGTTGTGTATTATCTGTAACTGTACCGGTTACGGTTAACTGTTGTTGCAGTGTACTCTTTTTAAATGTTATAAATGAATTATTTATCTGGTAGGCAACGTTAAATTTCACCGATACTTCCTCAAGAAGATCTTTTAAGGTTGTGGTACCGGCATTAATAGGTTTTTGGGTGTTTAGTGCTGCTACTTCGTCAGTATAAATCAAAGAATAATCTGTCTGTTCTTCTATAGCGGTTAATAGCGCTTTAAGATTATAAATACTTTTTGAAACCTTAATAGGTGTGTTTTCTGTACTTTGCCCGATATTGGCAGCCAATACTGCCTGCGAGCATAATGTTACTAATAGTAGTAACATTAAATTTAGTTTATGTGTAAGCTTTTTGGTGACAAGATACATAATTGAATATCTTTGTTAATTAGTTAATTTTTTAATTACTCCTGAACCCGATAATTGGTTGCCGCCATGTTCGGGTTTATTTTTTAATAATTTTTGCTACATAGGCTATTTGCATGGTTTTAAAGTTATTGTAATTGTGTTGTTATCCTTAATTTTAAAATCCATATCGTTTATGAATTTTATACTTTCGAGTACGTTTTTAATGTCTTTGCCTGAAAAATTACCACTTATGGTATTGCAGTTATAAATAGGGGAATCTATGGTAAAGTCTACATTATATCTGAGGTGAAGCGTTTGCAGGACTTCTGAAATACTGGCATGTTCAAAATATACACGGCCCTCCATCCATGCTATATAATTTGGTGCTGTAATGTTTTGCGTTTTTACCAGCAAGGCAGTCTGTTTATTATAAATAACTCTCTGGTTTCGGGTAACAATTTCAGAATTTAATGAGTACACATCAGTTACCTTTACTTTACCCGAAACTACGGTTACCGATGGTATTGCACCCTCATAGTTAGATACGGTAAACTTGGTGCCCAGCACCTGGGTTTTAAAATTGTCAGACGATATAATAAATGGGTGTTTTTTATCATGCTCTACTTCAAAATAAGCTTCCCCTTCAAGGGTTACGTTTCGGGATAATTCCCCAAATTTTTCCGGATAGGTTATACTACTGCCTGCATTAAGATATACAACAGATGCATCGGGCAACAGTACTTTTTGCTGTTCGCCCAAACGGGCAGTTACAGTTATTGTGTGTACAGAAGATGTTGGTGGTAAAAATGTAAACAGTAGGCCACCCAACAGCAATAGGGCAGCAACCGATGCCGCAACCATATAACTGCGTTTTTTTGTTTTGGGTTTTAGCGCTGTTTCAATTTTTGAATAAATTATGGCGCCGGCATTATCTGGCACCAAGTCAGGCTGAAATCCTGTTACCTGCTGCATTTTATCAAAAAAGATGTTTACTGTTCTTTCTTCTTTTGCCGATGCTTTTTTACGGCTGTAATTTTTAAATATCTTGTTGTATTGGCCTTTCATTAATACGTATAAGTTTGGTCATATACTTATAAGTACCGGCTTTTTGATTTGCACCTATTCAAAAATTAAAGGGTTACAATTTGTTAAAATTGTTAACATTTACATAACTAACTGTGGTGTGCGGCAGCAATAAGTAGCGCGAGTAGTTTAATGTAATTAATATTTTGCTGCTTAAGGAGCTTAAGGGCTTTATTAATTTGATTTTCAACTGTGCTGGTAGATACATTTTTAAAAGAAGCAATATCACTTATGTTCATATGTTCATAAAATCTTAAAACAAAAATTTCATAACACTTTTCGGGAAGTATCTGTTGGGCCTTTTGCCGCACTTCTTTTATTATCTCTTCTTTAGGAAAATCATTTTGTTCCTGCTCTTCTGCCAATTGTGCAGATTGTTCTAAAATAGTAATTTCTACCGGGGTCAGCTTTTTGTTTTTGAGTTTTTTGGCGCACTGGTTTCTAATGGCCTGGTACAGGTAAGCCCTGAAATTCTGAATTTCGGTCTCTTCCATCCGCACCCAGAAATCTATAAAAATTTCCTGTAATATATCTTCACTACTTTCTTTATCCTGTAGTATATTATACGCAAAAGCATACAAGGCCTTCCAGTTTTCGGTATAAACAGAATCGAAAACCGACTTTTTATCTATAAAAGTATTATGTGCCATGTATTAAAATCCAGCATGCGTATAGCAAAACTACACTAAGTAAAAATATTTTAAGGGATTATGTATATGATTTTTTGATTAAATCTTAAATATTACCAAAGGCTTAATTATTATAAATGCGTGTTACTTTATCTATACCGTCTATCTTTTTAATATTTTCAATAAGCTTTTTGAGTATAGTGTTGTTTTGTACCACAACAGTAACCTGCCCGTTAAAAATACCCGCATTACCATTAAGCGATATACTGCGTATATTAACGTGCATATTATTTGATATTACTTTAGTAAGCTCATTGGTAAGGCCTAAGGTGTCAAGCCCTGTAATATTAATGGTGGCCTTAAATTCTTCCTGGCTGCTGTCTATCCATTTAGCCTGTATAATACGGTAAGCATAGTTACTTTGCAGCCTTATTGCATTGGGACAGTCTTTTTTATGCACTTTTATGCCTTCATTTATAGTAATAAACCCAAAAACATCATCCCCAGGTATAGGGTTGCAGCAATTTGCCAGCTTATAGTCCAGCTTATCTTCATTTTTACCAAAAACAAGCAGGTCATAATTGCGGCTTATTTCTTCTTTTTGTATTTGCTCCTGCGGTACCTGTGGCGAACGTTTAATTTTACCTTTAAAAAAGTTCATAAACGTATTACTCTTTAGTGCAGCATAATCTTTAAGCTGTTGGTTATCTATAGTACCCACACCCACACGGTAAAAAAGGTCCAAGCTGGTTTTTAATTTAAAATAATTTACCAGCTCATTAACCACGTTTTCGTTTAGCGTAATTTTCATGTGCCGCAGCTTGCGGGTAAGTAGCTCCCGGCCCTCTTCGGCTATCTTTTTGGTACTTTCGTTAAGTACGCTCTTAATTTTATTTTTAGCCCGGGATGTGGTTACAAAATCCAGCCAGTTTGGATTTGGCTTTTGATTGGGCGATGTAATTACCTCTACCTGGTCTCCACTGTTAAGCACGTGGTTTAAGGGTACCAGTTTTCCGTTTACGCGTGTGCCGCGGGTGTGTACACCTATCTCTGAGTGGACGCTAAAGGCAAAGTCCAGCGATGTTGCGCCTTTTGGCAGCGATTTAATTTCTCCTTTAGGGGTAAAAACATATATCTCTTTTGAATACAGGTTCAGTTTAAAATCTTCTACAAAATCAACTGCATTGCCCGATGAGTTTTCTAAAGCTTCTTTCAGCATATTAAGCCAGATTTCGAGCCCGTGCTCTTCATTATGCGCACCCTGTTTGTATTTATAATGGGCGGCATAACCTCTCTCGGCTATTTCATCCATACGCTCACTGCGTATCTGTATCTCTACCCAACGGCCTTTTGGGCCCATAACAGTTATGTGGAGCGCCTCATATCCGGTTGATTTGGGAGATGATATCCAGTCACGCAGCCTGCTGGGGCTGGGGCGGTAGTGGTCTGTAACTATTGAATATATTTTCCAGGCCAGGAATTTTTCGTCATGCTGATTGGATTTGTAAATAATACGCAGGGCAAATTTATCATACACTTCATCAAAACTTACACCCTGTGCCAGCATTTTACGGCGGATGGAATATACCGATTTTGGCCTCCCTTTTATAACATATTCTATACCCTCAGTATTGAGCGAGTCTTTCAACACATCAGATATTGCTTTTATATAAGCATCCTGCTCTTCTTTAGTTTCTTTTATTTTACTTACAATATCATTATATACTGCCGGCTCGGTATATTTAAGGCCTAAGTCTTCAAGCTGGTTTTTTATATTAAAAAGCCCAAGCCGGTGAGCCAATGGGGCATATATGTATAAGGTTTCCGAAGCTATTTTGGCTTGTTTATAATCAACCATAGAATCCATGGTTTGCATATTATGAAGCCTGTCAGCCAGTTTAATTAGTATTACCCTCACATCATCATTAAGGGTAAGCAGCATTTTACGGAAGTTTTCTGCCTGTACCGATACGTTTTGGTCTGTTTTTACCTGTGCAATTTTGGTGAGACCGTCTACTATTTGTGCAATTTTAGGATTAAACATCCGTTCAATGTCCTCAATAGTAATATCAGTATCCTCTACCACATCGTGCAGCAGTGCACTGGCAATAGAAGTGGCGCCCAAACCAATTTCAGACGCTACAATTTTAGCCACAGCTATGGGGTGGAATATATAAGCCTCGCCCGATTTACGGCGCTGGTCTTTATGGGCGTCAACAGCCACATCAAAAGCGCGGCGTATAAGTTTTTTATCCTCAACGGTTAGTGTCTGGTAACTTATGCGCAGCAGTTCTTTATATTCTTTGGCTATTGCCTTGTTTTCCTGTTCAAAATCAATTTCAACCATATCTTCATATCCTTCGTTTAAAAGTAATAAAAAGATTTATCATTAGCAATATGCCCACAGCGGTATTATAGCATGTTCAACCAGTTAAAAAAGTATATAAATAAACCAGCCCGGCGATAGCCGGGCTGGTTCAGACACTGAGAAAAATAAAACAAGGATTCAAAAAAATCAATACATGCCGCCTGCTGCGGTTATATGTTCTCCGGTAACCCATGCAGCATCATCTCCGGCTAAAAAGGTTACCACGCGTGCAATATCTTCCGGCTTGCCTATGCGCCCAAGCGGTGTAGCAGCTATTGTATTAGCTTCAAATTCACTATCTTTAATTCCTGCGGTAGCCGTGCCTTCTGTTTCAACCATTCCGGGTGCCACAAGGTTTACCCGTATTTTTTTAGGGGCAAGTTCAATAGCTAATGTACTGGTAATGGTATCAAGTGCACCTTTAGTGGCAGAATATACAACAGTATCAGGAAATCCTTTTTTGCTTACTAATGAGCCTATATTTATAATACTGCCCCCATTATAAGAAAAATGTTTTACGGCCTCCTGGGTTGCAAGCAGCACACCCCATACATTTACATCAAACATTTTATCATAATGCTCTTTTGTTATATCAGCTATAGGGCTAAATTCATAAAAACCGGCGTTGTTTACCAATATATCTACACGGCCGAAGGCTTTTAGGGCTTCATCAAATATTTTTTGTACATCGGCTTGAGTTGTTACCGATCCCTGTACTGCTATTGCACTGCCGCCATCCGTTGCTATCTGGCTTACAGCCTTGTCTGCTCCGGTTTTATCCGATACATAGTTAACTACTACTGATGCGCCTGCTGCTGCAAGGCTTTTTGCTATACCTGTGCCAATGCCTTTACTGGCGCCGGTAACTATAGCTACTTTTCCGTTTAATGTGGTACTCATGTTTGTGATCTATTAATTTATATATTTATATTTATCTATGTAATTGTTTCAAAAAAAAGCAGTTTATTACCGCCAGAATTTATCACTCATTTACAATACAATATTACATAATAAATCAATACATTTAAATTTTTCGATATATATTTTTTATATTAAGGTATTGAGATAATTTATATAACCACCAAACATTTCTTTATCAATAGTATACTTAATGTTGCGCCCTTCTTTCTCGGCAATTAGCAGCCCTGCATCTACAAGTTGCTTTATATGGTGTGATACAGAGGGTTGCGCCAAATCCAGCATATCACAAATTTGTGCGCAGGGCATCCATTGTTGTTTCTTAACTTCCTGCATTATACGCAGCCGGTGCGGGTCGCCCAATGCTTTTGATATCCGTTCTATCTCCTTTGCTTTCATAATTATATTGAAAGATACAAATTTATCAATTTAAATCAGTATTACCTAATAGCAGTATTTTTCAATCAGTCTTTTTTCTATTCCCAGTGTAACGGCTATACGATAAATAAATCCTGCAAGTGGCGAAAAAAAAAGTATTAAGGGGTTTACGGGGTGGGTATCTCCCCAATGGTATAATATTGCAATATGAAAAATGTTTTTGGGGAATTGGTTTGCTGTAAATGTTCTTTTTTGCTGTACAAGCCCAAAAAGCGTTTTCAGAAAATTTTCAAAATCAGGCTGGCCCGGTGAAAGTTTTACCCTGAAAATAATTTCTTCATTTGTATTATTGAAAAAACGGTGTTTTTCTAAAGGGTATGCTATGGTATTTTCGCCAGGTTTTAGATGTAACATTACTTTACCTTTTTGAATGCCGAGAATACCTTTTACTGCAAAAAATTCTTCACTGAATGTTTTATGAAAATGCATCGGGTTGCCACCACCGGGTTTCAGGCTTACTTCAAACAGGCTGTATGCATTACATGTAGCTGCAGCGCTTTGTAAAACTTTAGTATACTCCCCGTTTATGGGGTTGTGGTATATTACTATATCGTCGGGCATTATTTAAATTGGCGTTGCCTTTTGGCTTCAAAAATGAGTACTGCTGCTGCAACAGAAACATTCATTGAATCAATTTCTCCCTGCATGGGTATAATAATGTTCTGCGTTGAGGCATCGCGCCACGCCTGGGATAATCCTGTAGCCTCTGTACCCACTACAATGGAGCAGGGTATGGTGTAGTCCTGATCATGGTAGTTAGCGTGGTCCTGCAACGTGGCGCAAAATATATTTATGTTACGGCTTTTTAGATAGTCAATTATTTCATCAGTAGTACCAGTGGCGATAGTATTGGTAAACAGGCAGCCTACACTGCTACGCACAATATTGGGGTTATACAGGTCGCTTTTTGGGTTGGCTATAATTACTGCATCAAGCCCGGCAGCATCAGCAGTGCGCAGCATTGCACCAATATTACCGGGCTTTTCGGGCGCTTCGGCAACAAGTATCAGCGGGTTGCTGCCAATGGCAAGCTTTTCCAACGATGTGTCTTTGCTTTCTGCTACGGCAATAATACCTTCTGTGCTGTCTCTGTAGGCCAGTTTTTGGTATACCTCATGGCTTATTTCTATATATTGGGCATTAGCAATATCCTGCAAAGGCCCCAGCCCCGATTCCGGTAATAAATCAGGAGTGTATAATATGGTTTGTAAACTGTATCCACCTTTTATGGCAAGCTCTAGCTCTCGGCGGCCTTCAATTAAAAAAGTGCCGCTTTGTCTGCGTGCTTTAGATTTTTCCTGAAGTTGTACCAGTTGTTTTATAATTGGATTTTGTGGACTGCTGATGTATTTCACGTTATAAAATCTATTTCTTTAATACCGGGCAGATAGTTGCCGGTGTATGTCTATAAAACTGTAGTGGTTTTAAGGCAACTCAAGCAATACATGCCCAAAGCTAAGTATAAATGGCATCAATACGTTTAATATGTTGTTTTGTTGCTGCCAAATGTGTTTCGGTAATAAGTTTATAATAATATAATTTTACAATATACCGCGGGCTTTTATTTCCAGGTATTTGTTAATGCTGTCTATGGTAAGGTTTTCCGGTTTAGTGAGTACAGAGTGTATACCATACTTATTAAGCTCATTTACAATAAGCCTTTTTTCAAAGGCAAATTTTTCGGCAATAACCTGGTCATATACTTCCTGTACGTTTTCGGCCCTTTTATAAATCAGTTCTTCCAGTTCTACATTTTCAAAAAATATTACTACCAGTAAATGGCTTTTGGCAATACCCTTAAGGTAAGGAAGCTGCCTTTTTAAACCATCGAGCGTTTCAAAATTAGTATACAGCAATATAAGGCTGCGGTGGGTTATGTTTTTCCTGATATCCCCGTACAGCCTGCCGTAATCGCTTTCAAAAAAATCGGTTTTTATATTATACAGGGTTTCAAGTATTTTTTGCATTTGCCCGGACCGGCGGTCGGCCATAACGCGGTTTTCCGTTTTTTTGCTAAACGTAAACATACCTGATTTATCCTGCTTTTTTAATATTACATTACTTAAAACAAGGGTAGAGTTTATGGCATAGTCTAAAAGGCTCAGCCCATTAAAAGGCATTTTCATTACACGGCCTTTATCTATGGCCATATAAATATTTTGTGAGCGTTCGTCCTGAAACTGGTTTACCATCAATTGCTTCTTTTTGGCTGTGGCTTTCCAGTTTATAGTGCGTATATCATCACCGGTAACATATTCTTTTATCTGCTCAAACTCCATGGTGTGCCCAATACGGCGTATTTTTTTTAGGCCGTACTCAAACAGACGGTTAGAAAAAGCCATAAGGTTGTATTTGCGCAACTGTAAAAAAGAAGGGTAGGTGGGCACCATAGCGCCATCGCCAAAAATATAGCGGCGGGCTACCAACCTTAAAGGAGATGAAATGTATATATTTAATTTGCCAAAATGGTATTCGCCCCGTGCTACAGGGCGCAGGTAATACCCAAAAGCAGCAGTGGCACCCGGCTGTACCATTTTAATGATACTGAAATTACGCTCCTGAAACTGAAAAGGTATTTCGTCTATTACTTTTGCCCTAACCGTAAAACCATAGTTGTTCTGCATGGTAATGATTACCTCATTTTCATCGCCGTTACTAAACTTTTCGGGCGTTTTTCTTTCGGCAGTAAAAAAATTACGCCCAACATACAGCAATAGTATATCAATTAAAATAAAACCCAGAAAAACAAAAAACAACAGCCAGGTAGCCCTGTACAGCGAAGGATAAATATAAGACAACACAAACATTACCAGTATGCCTATAAAGGCATAAAAGGTAAAGTTGTTGAGGTAAAGGTTTTTAAACCATGTGAGTACCCTATTCATTAACGTGGTATTTCAACAGTATCTATAATTTGTTTAATAATCTGTTCGCCGCTAAGGCCTTCCATTTCGCGCTCTGGTGCCACCACTACACGGTGTTGCAATACCGGCACGGCAGAGTCTTTAATATCATCCGGGGTTACAAAATCGCGGTTACGCAGCGCGGCATACCCTTTTGCAGCGTTTAATATGGCTATAGAGGCACGTGGCGAAGCGCCAAGGTATAAAAACGGATTCTCCCGGGTGTTGCTCACTATTTTGGCAATATACTCCAAAAGGTTAGGCTCTATAACAATTTGTTTAACCAAAGCCTGGTATTTTACAATATCACTTTGGGTAAGTACTTTTTTAATATCCTGCAATTTATCGCGGTTTTGCAGAGCATTTTCGCGCTGCAATATGGAGATTTCTTCTTCCAGGTTAGGGTAGCTAATGTTTATCTTAAACAAAAAGCGGTCTAACTGTGCTTCGGGCAGCCTGTAAGTACCTTCCTGCTCTATAGGGTTTTGGGTGGCTATTACTAAAAAGGGCGCTTCCATAATATACGTTTCGCCTTCAACTGTAATCTGGCGTTCTTCCATCACCTCAAATAAAGCCGCCTGGGTTTTGGCCGGGGCACGGTTAATTTCGTCAATCAGGACAAAGTTTGAAAAAACGGGCCCTTTTTTAAAGTTGAATTCTGATTTTGAAAGGTCAAATACCGAGGTGCCTAAAATATCACTGGGCATCAGGTCTGGTGTAAACTGTATACGGCTAAAATCGAGCGAAAGGGTTTTACTCAGTAATTTTGCGGTAATGGTTTTGGCTACACCGGGTACACCCTCAATTAAAACATGCCCGTTTGAAAGAATGGCTACCAAAAGGCGGTCTATCATTTTATGCTGCCCTACAATTACCGAGCTTATTTCCCGCTTTATGGCCTCAATGCTGTTTTTTAGCTCATTAAGGTCTATTCTGGATGTAAAGCTGATATCCTCATTTTCTGTAACAGGGGCTATAGTGTTATCTGTAGCCTGATGTACTGTTTCCGGGCTGTTTTCTGTTTCCTGCTGAGGTACAGGGTTTATATTTTCCTGGTTTTCTTCGGGGTTAGTATTCTCAAATTCTGTCATAACCTTAATTTTTCTATGGCGTTATTTATTTCTACCACATCGGCTTCTGTACTGTTTAGCGCGTGGCGGTGTTTTTTTATCAGGTTTACAGCCTTTTGTATATCATCTACAGGTTTTCCTGTTTTTTGATGCAGTTTTTGTATAAAACCATCATCAAGGCTATAGGTATCTATCAGGTATTCGTTGCGCACATACTCCAGAAAATAAATAATTTTCTTTTCTATTATAGTATGGTGGTTACGCTCCTGGTAATACAGGTTACCAATTGTTTTGGCAAAACTTATGGTAGTATTTAACAAAGGGGATACTATGGGTACAACACGCTGTTTACGTTTGGCATTAAATAATATAAATATCAGCAGCCCTAACAGTCCCAGCCTCCAGGCAGCGCGTAGCGCCGGCTGTTGCATAATATACCGTAATGATGAACGGTCTTCCATTTCTTCATCATCAATATTCTGCCAAAACAGTTTGCCCACAGGTATTTTAGAGGTTACCTCTTCGGCATATTGATAATAATTGTTTTTAAGCAGGTAAAAATTGGTAAAAGCTATGGGCTGTGTATGCAATAATATGCGCCCGTCACCAAAGCGTACTTCTATAAAATCTGGCTTCTTTACACCTTTAAAAGTCTCGTAACCCAGAATAGTAATACTGTCATTATTTTGGCTTATGCTGTCAAAATAACGGGGTACTATACCTTCTTTAAACCAAAATTTCCTGGCCTTATTATTTTTTACTGTAAGTTGCACAGAGTCTGCCGGTTGTTCATATTTTATGCGTAGCCCCAGCGTGTCGAGCAGTTTTTGGGGCATATGCTCCATGCTTAGCATAACCGTATTGCCATAGTCAGCATAGTATAGCAGTTCTTGTACCGATGATGGATCCAGGGTATTATTTCCACTTACTTTAAGTATAGAGCCGGCTTCATATTTTCGGGTATCATAGTTATAATGTGCATCCAGAAATTCATAGGGAGAGGAACTGAATTTTGTAATATCATGGTTTTTAAACAGGCCTTCGGCTTCATTATTAAAAACATACAGTCCAAAGGGTATTTTATCGTTAACATTATACGTGCGTGACCAGTCTATATCTTTTGGAGATAAGGCCGAAGCTATAATAATTAGCACAAACAGTACTACCGAACTTATAATTATACCTATGAGTAATTTCCTGCTCATGGCTATAGGGTATTTATTGTTTTTTGAAAAGCCTTTTCTGCCTTGCTGAAAGCATAGGTGTCAATTGTAAATTCACCGTACCAGCTATAATCATACAGGTAAGAAAGGTATTCAAAATCTTTTCTTAAGGCTTCATCTTTTATTTCGTACAGGTAGTCAGAATTTGTTTTGTCCCAGTTCCAGGCAATAAGTTCGCGTACCGAAAGCTTTTTTAAAAGCCACAAATAGTAGTAGCGCACTGCCAGGCGGTAATTTCCGGATTCTTTAGTTTGCTGTATCAGTGTAGAAAAATCCATTACGTGTATATCTTCGGTATCTACATCGTGTGGAGCAATAATTTTGCGACTCCTGCGGAATATCCACCCTACTTCTTTTTTAATTATTGCCATAACCACAATATAAATGGCTGCGCCAATAACCAGGATGAGCAAAACACGGTATATAATAGTTTTCCATGCTATTTCGGTATCATAGGCGGCATCGGTACCAAAAATACGGTCTAACAAATTATTAAGCCACTCCATAAAGCGGGAAAACCAGGATTGCGATTCCTCTTTAGGGCGGTAGTTAAATTCACGGCCTTTGTAACGCTCTTTAAAATCATCTTCAAAAGTACGCTGGGTATAAACCGGGGGTGGAGGTGGTTCATAAGTAACTTCTTCATCCCCTTCAGCAGCAGATGTGTTATATTCAGTTGTATCTACAGCAGGAGGTTCTGTGTAAATTGTAACATCATCCTGTGCGCTGGCTATAAAAGGCAGGCATAAAAAAAGTATGTAAATTATATATCGGGCCACAAAAAGATTCATTGGTTAGTTTGCCGTTATTGTGTTTCTCAGTTTACGGTTTACCCAAAACGGATAAACAAGGTAATACCACGAAATAACGCCTAAAGTGCTAAATATAATAAATAAGTTAAGTATTATAGGCATATCGGGCGAATAGCGTGTTACAAAACCTTCCAGCATGCCGGCGGCAAAGGTAAAAGGCAGGGTGCTTGCCCATATTTTAAGCCCGTTTTTAAATCCGGTTTTTAGCGATTCTACCCTTGAAAATGTTTTAGGAAAAAGTATAGATGCACCAATAATAAGTCCTGCGCCGGCCTCTATTACCATAGCAAAAATTTCCATACAGCCGTGTATCCATATGCCGCGTACGCTGGCCCAAAATACATTTTGCTCATAAAAAAAGTATTGAAAGGAACCTAGCATAATGGCATTTTGCATTAATATCCATGCGGTACCCACACCACCTGATATACCAAGTATAAATGAGGTGGCACCAACTTTTAAGTTGTTGAGCGTTATACCAATGGCGCTACCCCAGTTGCTACCGCTTTTATATACGGCAACAGGGTTACCTTCTTTAATGTTTTTAAGTGTTTGGTTTACATAGCCATCGCCCATTATAAGGCGTACAAAAGAGCTGTCATGCACAGCAGAAATAGTGCCTATGGCTGTAAAAACAAAAAAGAGGATAAAGGCATATAGTATATACCTGCGGTTTTGATATACAATAAGGGGTACTTCTGTCTTAAAAAAGCATGCTACGCGGTTAGTTTCCTCCCGTTTGGTTTTATATATTTTTTGGTAGGTGTGTGCGGCAAGGTTATTTAAGTAGATAACCGACTTGCTTTTAGGGTAATAAGTCTGTGCAAAACTAAGGTCGTTAACCAAATGTATGTACAGGCTTGCCAGCTCATCAGGATTTTTTTTAGTTTTACCAAAAATAGCCTGTTCAAATTCAAGCCATTTTTGTTTATTTTGTTTAATAAAAGCAACCTCTCTCATAGTAGGCCTAAAAATATAAAATATGTCACAACTATCCATAACAACAACACAAAATGTTAATATAAATTTTGAAACCGCCGGAGTGGGCCAGAGGGTGGTGGCCTATTTGCTGGATATTGTAATTTTTATAGCCTATAACCTTGTGGTGTACCAGTTGTTATTCAGGTATCTGGGTATAAACGATTATTTAGATACGTTAGACCCCTGGTCTCAAAGAGCTATAATCGGGGTTGCATGGCTGCCTATGATGTTTTATGCCCTGCTTTTAGAAACTTTTTTAGACGGGCAAACTATAGGTAAAAAAGTAATGAAGATTAAAGTGATTAAAATTGATGGCTACCAAGCTGGTTTTAGTGATTATCTGGTACGATGGCTATTTAGGATTGTGGAGGTTACCCCACCAATGAGTATTGTAGGCATTATAGCTATGGCGGTAAATAAAGATGCCCGCCGGCTGGGCGACCTGGCAGCAGGTACTGCGGTAATTACCCTGAAAAATGATGTAACAATAGACCACACCATATTACGCGAATTAGATGATACTTATACGCCGGTTTATCCACTGGTTATTAAACTGTCTGATAATGATATGCGTATTATTAAACAAACTTATGAAACCAGCTACCAGCAGGCCGACTTTGATATGATGGAACGCCTGCAACGAAAAATTGAAAACGTTACGGGCATAAAATCAGTTTCCAAAAGCCCGACAGCTTTTGTAGACACTATTTTAAAAGATTATAATTATTATACCCAGAGTATGTAAAAAGGGAGTGAAATTATTGAGTGAAATTTATTTTGTTACATATACCCACCCCGCTATAGGCTCAGGGAAATCAGTGTCGTTAAGCTCCAATACATAATAATAGGTGCCCGTGGGTACCATAGTGCCGGATGCTCCCACTTTTTGTTCGCTGGATACGCAGTCCCAGTCTTCCACATCGTTATTTCCCTGCCATATCAGGTTACCCCACCGGTTATAAATACTTATTTTAAAATTTGGGAAGATATTACGCAGCCCTTCAATATAAAAGGTGTCGTTATAGCCATCGCCATTCGGGGTAACATAATTATACACCACTGGTGGGCATTTTTTTGATATAAGTAAAAAAGAAGTGGTTACAAAACAACTGCCGTTATCTAATCGTACAAAAATCTGCTGCGGATTTTCATCAGCGGCAAATGAACCGGTATTATAAATACGGTTATTGGCCGCTCGTGCATCCTCATCTGAAAGATAAAATGTAACCG
The DNA here is from genome assembly GCF_046000445.1 of Flavobacterium rhizosphaerae. Lineage (NCBI taxonomy): Bacteria > Pseudomonadati > Bacteroidota > Flavobacteriia > Flavobacteriales > Flavobacteriaceae > Flavobacterium > Flavobacterium rhizosphaerae. Next base: position 41,462 of record NZ_JBELPZ010000021.1, read on the forward strand.
TTTCATAATCATTATTTTTAAGACTTTGCTCATACGCCGAAAAATCAAACAGCGCTATACCCTCTGCATCAAGGCAAACGGTTATATCTTCAGGTTGCACTGCTTCCGGTAAAAACAATAGGTTAGTGATTAGTGTGTAGGCATTATCATTTTCATCCGTTTCCAGCACTATGCCCGTGCCGTTTCCGGTATCATCTGCTACAAAAGTAATTTCGCCTTCAATAGCATAGTCAGCGGGTATGTTTATTGTAATGGTTCCCTGCTCGCTTTCGCCTATAGCGAGTGCATTTTGGGTTTGTGTAGTAGCAAGCAGTACCCCATCCAGGTAAATGGCTACGGGTATACCTGCGGGTAAAACATCGGTACTGTTGGTGTTGTAAACAGTATAATTAAAAACCAGTTTATTTTCTCTGCAATCCCTTGTAATATTTTCAGCCGTTACAGTGGCATTTGGCAGCTGGCTGTTCAGTTTGGTAATAATGGCGTTTATCATAACAAAGTCCCGGCCGGATGTAAGCTGTATCTCAGCAGAAGTATCGCCTGCAGCTATGTAGTTTTGTATATCATAAACATCAAGATCCATATTATAGAGCGTATCAGAGCCTGTAAAACTGTTGGTGCCGTTAAAGGCATTATTAGCAGGGTTTAAAGGAGGGTTGCTTAAAATATTATTATTTATCCGCAGGGTTTCATTTATTGCTAAAGATTTATCACCTTCCCAGGCTAAAAAACCTATTTTAGCTCCTTGATTATCAATTACATTAAGGTTGGGTAGTGTAATGTTAACCTCATCTGGAACATTTTGCAAACCATCATAAATATTAAGCTGGTTAAGGGGGAGATTGTTATTTTCATATATAACAACAATAGCCCACCCTCCAAAATTAGTAGCATTAGAACAGTACAGGTTATCAGATGTATCACCATTTATAATATCGGTGAGGTCAAAATTGGCTACCGTATAAGTACCATTACCCTGCTGCTCAACAAGTGTTGTAACATTAGCAAAAGCGCTAAAATAATCACGGTCGCTAAAGTTTAATGCAAAAGTACGCTCAGGCGCAATGGTTTGTCCGTTCAGGCTAATCTCAGGATATTCTGAGCCAGACCCTGCCCAATACAGGTAAGCAGCCAGCAATATGTCATCAGTCCCTAATGCAAGTGTGGCGCTAGATGAGGTGTTAATAGTACACGGTAAACCTGTGCCATTTTCCCCCTGATTTAAGGTGTTGCCAAAAAACAAAAAATCATAACGGCCTGCAAACTGTTCATAAAGTTCTATTTGCTGAGCTGTACAGCGCATTGAAAAAGCAACAATTAATATCAGTAGTGTTTTTAGCTTCACATTAAATTTTTTTTAAAAATAAGCAATATTTGGCAACACCCAATATTTTAATAGGCGTAGCAACAATCAGTATTATTGGCCGTTGTTAAACTAATGCCAAATTATTTGTTATTTTTACCCTTTAAAAAAATTATATGAAATTCCCATTTTTATACTTTGATCCCGGCACCGGGGCGTTGGTGGTACAGGTACTGGCTGCTGCGGGTGCAGGGATAGCGCTTTTTTACAAAAGAATAGTAAACGGTATTAAGTCGGCCTTTGGAAAAAAACAGGAGCAGGACCTTATGGGCGATATAGATGTTGAAGATGATGCCGATGACACAAATAAATAGGCACGCCTCATCTTTCAGGGACCCTTCCGGCTACATATCAGTTAGCGGCGGCGAGGTATGCAGGCATATAAACCCCATTTACTTTAATCAGTATAATGCCTTGAAAAGTAGTGGTTTTTATGAAAAGCTGTTTGAGAAAAAGCTTTTAATCCCCCACAAGGAAGTTAGCGCAGACAACAACCAGATTATACTGGAGGCTAAAAAGATTCCTTTTTTTTCATATCCTTACGAGTGGAGCTTTACCCAATATAAACATGCCGCACTGCATACCCTGAAACTGCAAAAATATTGCCTGCAGAATGGCTATACCCTTAAAGATGCTACTGCTTTTAATATTACATTTTACAAGGGGGCACCTGTTTTTGTTGATACGCTTTCTTTTGATAGTTATAAAGAAGGGGAGCCCTGGCGTGCTTATAAACAGTTTTTAATGCATTTTCTGGCGCCGCTTGTACTGGCTAAATATTATGGCAATGATATGCTTAAGCAATTACAGCAGTATATAGATGGTATGCCCCTGGACAAAGTGGTTAAATTATTACCTTTTAAAGCCAGGTTTAGTCCCGTATTATATACTAATATATATCTCACAGCTAAGTATGAAGGTAAGTTTAGCAGCGGCACTAATACAAAAGAGAAAAAAGTAAGCGTGTCTAAAGAGGCACAGCTAAAGATACTTGATGCTTTATACGGTTATATAAAAGACCTTACGCTTAAAGAAGCAACTGAGTGGAACAATTATTACAGTATTACTAACTATGACACCGCCGCTTTTGACTATAAAAAGCAACTTGTAAAAAAATGGTGCCACCAGATAAATGCAAAAAAAGTAGTTGACCTTGGCGGGAATGACGGAACTTTTTCAAGAGAATTGAAAAATGATGCCCATGAAATACTGGTTATAGACATAGACCCTAATGCGGTAGATTATAACTATCAGCAGGTATTAAAAAACAAAGAACATACTATACTCCCCCTGGTGAGCGACCTGCTAAACCCCGCACCTGGAATAGGCTTTAATAACAAAGAGCGGCTGCCATTGCAGGAACGTATAGCTGACAATAATTATAATGTAGCACTTGCACTTGCACTCATACACCATATATCGCTTACAGGTAATGTGCCTTTTAGTATGTCGGCCGAAATGTTTACTTCGTTAACCCCTTATCTCATCATAGAATTTCCTGACAGGGATGATAGCTGGGTAGATTTTCTGCTTAAAAGTAAGCGTGAATTTATGGAGTATTTTGACTATTATAGTATAGGGAATTTTGAGCAGGATTACCTTGATTTTTATACCGTTATAGAAAAAGAAAAAATACCCAATACAAGCAGAACTATGTACCTGTTACAACGCAAATAACCTGATGGAAAAATTAAGGCAAAAAATAATACAGTTTATAAATTCACCTAAGGATGCGCCAGTAATTGCTGCTTTTGTTATAGGATTTTATTTACTAACCTATTATTACAGCAAAAACTTCAGCCTTGCCAATAGCTGGATACAATTGTTGTTTTTTTCGGCCTATTATATAATAATACCTTTATTTATTTTATTTACTGGCTACAGTGTTTTTGCCCGTGTGGCAAAAGGTAAATTCAAAAAGCATTTTTTATTTATTTCCATTCCGGTACTGTTTTCGTTTTACATATTGCAGCTCAGCTGGCTGGGCGAATGGAAACGGCCCATATTTGCAGCGGTAATAATAATTTTTGGGTTGCTGACTTTAAAATGGGCGCGCTTTTATAAAGTATTTGTTTTACTGATAGCTTTTATGAGCCTGTTTAACCTGATACCTATTTTACAGGTAGGGTATATTGTTGCAACATCATCTGACAGCTGGAAAGAACAGCCGGACAATATAGAGCACGCTGTATTTAAACATAAACCTAATATATACTACATACAGCCCGATGGCTATGCCAGTTTTGCCAATTTGCAGGATAACAACTATAATTTTGATAACAGCGCTTTTGAAGGCTTTTTAAAAGAAAATGGTTTTACGTTGTATAACGATTTCCGTTCCAATTACTTTTCTACTTTGCTATCCAATTCATCTATGTTCAGCATGAAGCATCATTATATACCTGAAGATATAAACACTTATGCGGCAAGAGAAGTTATAGTTGGAGAAAATGCAGTGATAAAAACATTAAAAAATAATGGTTATAGAACTCATTTTATAACAGACAGGCCCTATATGGTAATGAATAGGCCGAAATTAGGTTATGATTATTGTAATATAGAGTACAGTAGTATTCCTTTTATAAAAGATGGTTGGGAAGATGTACGTAATGTTGGAGCAGATTTTAAAGACGCTTTTGAACCAGAAAAAGGAAGAAATTTTTATTTTATTGAACGGATGTTGCCTAGTCATATTTGCAGTTTAGAAGTTTATAGCTTAGGCGCAGAAGAAGAAAGGAAGAGCTATTTACAGAGGTTACAAGAGGCCAACGAGTGGCTAAGAAATGAAATTAAATTTATAACAGCTAAAGACCCACAGGGTATTATAATAATAGCAGCAGACCACGGAGGGTTTGTTGGTTTTGAATATACGTTACAAAGCGAATATAACGTGGATAATCCCGTATTGGTTAAGTCGGTTTTTGGCGCTATGGCCGCTATAAAATGGAATAACCCGGAGCATACAGCATATGACGGGCAGTTAAAAACATCGGTAAATTTGTTCCGTACAGTGTTTTCTTATTTGGCAGAAGATAAAAAATACCTTGATAACCTCCAGAAAGACGATAGTTATATTAAAATGCTTAAACCTTCAGGACTATATAAAAGAATAGATGACAATGGAAAGGTGGTAATGGAAAAAAGAGGATAATACATGTATAGTATTGTAAAATATGACAGCAGTTACCGCAGCGTATGGAATGATTTTGTAGCACGTTCTAAAAACGGTACATTTTTATTTAACCGTGGCTTTATGGAATACCATGCCGACCGTTTTGAAGATTATTCGCTTATAGTATTTAAAGGCACCAAAATAATTGCCCTTTTACCGGCCCATATAAATAATAACGAATTGTATTCTCACTGGGGGCTTACGTATGGGGGCTTGGTGCTTGACTTTAAAGTTAAGTTACCGGGAGTAATTGAAATTGTTAGGGCAATACTTAATTGCCTTAACAGTTTCGAAGTCAGAAAAATTCATATTAAAACCATACCTTCTATTTATCACATAGCCCCGGCTCAGGAATTTGAATACGCGCTGTTTTTATGTAAAGCCAAACTGACAAGGCGAGATACACTGTCGGTAATAGAAAATGAATATGCTATTAAAATTGCCGCTAACCGTTTAGAAGGGGTTAAAAAAGGACAGTTAAACAATTTTAAAGTTGAAGAAAGTACTGATTATCATTTTTTTTGGAATGATGTACTCCTTCCTAACCTTCAGCATAAGCATAACGCTAAGCCTGTTCATAGTATAGAGGAGATAATACAATTAAAAAATAAATTTCCTGATACTATAAAATTATTTGTGGTTAAAGATGAAAAAGGAATAGCCGCAGGAACTGTAATTTTTGAAACCGATACTGTAGCCCACGCGCAGTACATTTCGGGCAATAATGATAAAGGTAAAACAGGCAGTTTGGATTTTTTATATTATGAATTGATAACTAAGATCTATAAGGATAAAAAATATATAGATTTTGGAACTTCTAATGAAGCACAGGGAAAAAAGCTCAATTATGGTTTAAATTTCTGGAAAGAGAGTTATGGTGCCCGTACCATAGTTCAGGATTTTTATGAAGTAGATACAGCTAATTATACCTTGCTGGATAACGTATTAATATAAAGTGGTTATTGGCGCTGTTTAAAAAGATATTCGCAAACTCTTTAGTAAAACTTTCATCGTTAAATACGCTGAATATAGGCATACGTATACTTGCCGGGTTGATATCAAGTAAAATGATTGCCCTTTTTATTGGCCCTGGCGGTATGGCCCTTACCGGCAGCCTTCGGAATTTTCTTAGTTCGGTAGATGCTTTTTCTATGCTTGGCATGCAAAACGGTATCATAAAATATACCGCAGAGTATGAGCGCCAGCGTGAAAATCTTTACAAATCGCTGGCTACATCTTTTTTGGTTGTTGGTGTTGCAGTAGTTATATGTTTACTGGTACTTGTAGGCCCTGCCGCATACCTCAGCCAATGGGTTTTTAACGGTACGGATGAGTATGCGTGGGTATTTCGTATACTTGGTATTGCATTGCCGTTTTATACCGGAGGCATATTATTTATGTCGGTACTTAACGGACTTGGAAGATACAAAAAAGTAATACTTTTAAACCTGGCAGCAAATATTGGCGGTGTAGCCCTTTCGGCAATATTAATATGGCAATATAATATAAAAGGGGCATTTTTAGGCCTCATATTAAGTCCTGTTATTTTATGTTTCTTTTCTTTTTATCCTCTATACCGGTTGTTAGGTGGCTTTCACTTTTTACATAAAAAGTATTTTAGCATCCCTATTTTAAAAAGTCTGGCTTCTTATAGCCTTATGGCGCTTTTTACAGCCATTATGGCGCCCTTTGTGTTTATATCAATACGTAACATGATTATTGATAACCACGGTGCTGACGAAGCAGGATACTGGGAGGCTGTTAACCGAATTTCTGTATTTTACCTTATGTTTGTAACCACGCTGCTAACCGTTTACTTTTTACCACAACTGTCTAAGGGTACTACAATTCAGCATACCAAATCTATTTTCAGGAGTTATTATAAAATAATTGTACCTGTATTTGGTGCCGGGCTTGTGGCAGTATATCTGCTGAGATATTTTATAATTGGCCTGCTTTTCAGCGATAACTTTTTACCCATGCATAAGCTTTTTGCATGGCAGTTAGCAGGCGATTTTTTTAAGGTTTGCAGCCTGATACTGGGCCAGGAATTTTTTGCAAAAAAAATGATAAAAGCCTATCTGGCTACCGAAGTTTTCTCTTTCGCAATACTTTATACAGGCTGTGCTTTACTGATACCTGATTACGGAAGCGAAGGCGCTGTTATGGCACATATGTTTACCTACTTTGTATATTTTGTTGTATTGGCTTTTATATTTAGGAAAAAGCTTTTTTAATTTCACCACATACATTCATTAGTGCCATCATGTGGTATTTTTCTGTACTGAATAAATCTGTACCACCATTTTGTCTGGCTAAACTTTGATTTAGACATATCAGGAATATAAATTTTTTGGCCTCTATATAATATTGTACAGCTAATTTTATCTTTCCTATATTGTATCAGTCTTTTCATACGGAATTTAAATTCGATTAGAGGAATATCGTAGTTTACAAGATTACTTCTGTCCGTATGAGTACCGGTCATATTTAATACCGTTACATAATCTTCTTCAAAATTCCATATTTTGGTGTATCTGGTATTAATAATATAGTGGTTGGTACGGCTTTTTTCAGTTATTAAGTTACTGAACATAGTTAAATTTCCTGTGGTGGAAAGTCCTACATAATTTTGCATTCCCCAAAGAAGTATTACCACAGTAGGTATAAATTGTTTTGCAGAAAGTTTTATTACATTATTTTCCCTATCAAAAATATCTTTATCTTTTAGTAAGGTCACAAAAAACAATACCCAACCTATGTTAAAAATAACTCCATTGCACATCCTGTACAGGTCAGAGTTTACAAGCTGGTACCTCCTTATTATATACGAAATGATAACTGACAGTATACTAAAAGCTATATATATTCTTAGTGCGCGGATAAGCTTAAAGTGAATATTGTTTTTTGAAAAATCCAGTATGCAGGCAGTAATCAGAAAACCGGCAAATGCACTAAAATTTGAAAAATTACATAACGAAAGGTAAAAATGGAACATCACGAGTGCCCAAGCAACAAATTTTCTTGATTTAGCAAAAAGCAACCCGAAAGGTAGCACCATCTCAATAAGTATTGTACTAATTTGCATCAGGCGTAATACTGTAGGTGAGGTAATAAAAGTATCGCCAAGAAGCAGTGGGCTGAAAAATATATTTACTGATTTAATACAGCTGCCCTCTGTCATAAAAAAGCCGCTATTCAGTTTATGGAAACCTGCAATAAAATAAATGGTGATTAATATAAGCCTTAAAATAAAACTTATTTCAGCAGAATGTGGCTTTTTAAGTTTATAGCCAAGCAACTTTAAAATTACAATGCAAAGTATAGTTATTAATACACCCGTTTCCAAATTACTATGGTTTGCCAGCCTGGGAAATTTTGTTGCTTCTGTAATAATATAGGCAGCTAATGAGAGTATTGCAGGTAACCACCATTTGTAATTTATGTACAGCAGTAGCAGCATTGCTATAGTAAAAGCAATAGTTTTTTTATAAAACCAGACACCGCTGCCCAAATCTATAAGCAGGGCAACCACTATCAGGCACAGCAGTACAGAATATAAAGGATTTATATTTTTAGTTTTTATATTCATGCATTTGGTTTGCTTGTTTCCATGCTTCTAAATATGCAGAGGCTACTTTTATGTAATTGTGCTCCCGCTCAATAAAAGCACGGGCACGCCAGCCTATCGCTTTAATTTCTTCCGGATGTTCTATAAAGTATAGTAGTTCTTTTGCAATGGCTTGGGCATTTGGCAGGGCATTTACGGCTACTGGTTCAGTTAGGTTATAATGTTTTGTAAATTCTTTTTCTGCTCCGGTAAATACTACTTTCCCTTTTGCCATAGCTTCAAGCGCGTTATAGCCTTGATCATAAGCATATACCTGGTCTAATACTATATGTGCCCGGTTATAACTATCTATATAGTCTTTATAAGGCAAATTTTCTGCTATAATTATTTCCGCTTTTTCCGGGTGTTTTTCCTTTACAATTTTTAGCGCCTCCTCAAAAAAATGAATTCCTTTTTTAAAGTAACTCAACCTATTTATACCTAAAAAAATCACTATACGGGTGTCGGTTTCCTGTTCTGAATACTGTATTGTATCTGTATTAACAGGGTTGGGAATAAAACGGGTTGTATAACCCATTGCCTGCATAGGTATTTCATAATCAAGATCTGATGTAATAATTGCCTGTGCTTTTTCTGAAACAAATTTAAAAAGATCTCTGTAAGGCTTTGTTGTATATTTAAGTGTAAATAAAAAATGGGGCATAAGGCTTTTATCCTGTAAATAAGGTGTAAGTACAGAATACCTTAGCTTATCCTCTAAAGCATATTCAACAACAGGAGTGTCGTCACCACATACCAATAAGCTTAAGGGACCATTTTGGTTAAATAACTTTTTATACAATTTTTTAGCCAGCCATGGAGGCAATTCTAATGCGTCTGAATTTATTAGCTGTACATAGTCAAACCCTTTTAGCAAGGGTAGGATTTTATTAAAACGCCACGCCCTTTCAACGGCAGTAATATCAAGTTTGAAAATTTTATAGAGTACTCTTTTTAAAAGTAAAATACTTCCGGGCTTAGTAGTAAATCGGGCAGCAACATTATAATCGGTAGTATAATTTTTAAAGGAATCACCTGTACTTACAATTACAGCGCTATGCCCTAATTTTTCAAGCCCTTCTTTTAATGAATTGTGTAACCTGCTGTATTCGCCTATAAGAAGTATTTTCATAAGGCAGCCTTAAATTTTTATATTTGCTGTAAATATAAAACAATTGGCACAAGCATTTAAAAAATCAGATATCGAAATTCTGTTATCTACCATGAACAGGGACAGTCTTGATTTTTTAACACCAATGTTCCCATTTACACATTTTACTGAATTTAAAATTCTCATCATAAACCAGACCACACAAGAAAATATTCTTCAGTCACCATATGTCAACATACGGGTTATAAATTCTTTTGAAAAGGGACTTTCTAAGAGTAGAAACCTGGCCTTAGCGAATGCAGGAGGCAAAATAGCTCTTATGACAGATGATGATGTAATATTTAAAGAGGGCTTTGATGAAACCATTTATACTGCTTTTAATGCATTTCCCGACGCTGCTTTGATAAAATTTTGCGCAGCTGCTTTTGAAGGGAAGCTTTTTAGAAAATATACCCGGCATGCTGTGAAAAATATGAATGCTATGCAGCGCCTTAATACCATGTCTATAGAAATAGCACTGAATGTTGAACGCGTTAAACAGTCTGGTATTATATTTAATGCACTATTCGGCCTGGGCAGTTTTTTCTCTATGGGCGAAGAGCCTATATTTGTAAATGATTTGCATAAAGCCGGTTTCCAGGTGAGCTTTGTCCCCAAAACAATAGTTACCCATAAATCCGTTAAAGACAGTGATAATATAGCCATAAGCGAAGTATACCGCATAAGGGGGGCATACTTAAAAAAAATATTTGATAAACAATTTTTTTTATGGGTAGGCATACAGCTTATGTATCATCTAAAAGGCCGTGTAATAACACCGTTTCAAATTCCCTTTTGCATAAAAAATGCTTTAAAGGGGCGAAAACAACTTTTAAACCTGACAGAAAAATGACAACTACGATAAACGATATAAAAATTATAGATTTCCCTGTGATTGAAGATGCCCGGGGTAACCTTGCTTTTGTACAGCATGGCAGCCTGCCTTATGATTTTAAACGTGTTTATTACCTTTATGATGTTCCCGGGGGGGCAGAGAGGGGAGGGCATGCCCATATTGACCAGCAACAGATATTAATTGCTCTTAGCGGTAGTTTTGACGTGATTTTAGATGACGGTAAGCAAAAAAAAACGTATACCCTTAACAGGCCCTCTAAAGGCTTACATGTTGTAAAGGGGCTTTGGCGAGAACTGCAAAATTTTTCATCGGGTGCTGTTTGCCTTGTTATTGCGCAGGATGTTTATGATGAGGCCGATTATATAAGAGAATATGAAGACTTTGTAAAGTGGAAAAATGTTTAGTTAATTATATATGTCTATATAAACTTTTTTATAACGTAAATGTGTTTTTAAGTAATGCAGTAAACGGAGTACAAAGGCCGGTTGCCATAAAAGCATCCGGGTTTTAGCAGAAAGGTTTTTGGTATCAATAGCAGTATAATAAAACCTGAATGTTTTATGGTCTCCTGCTAATTTATGTTTAAATGCATACGATGCACGGTACATATCCAAATATTTTTTAAGCGGTTTATTATATGCTTCTTCAGCTTTAAATTTATCCAGCCGGGAGAATTTTCTATTTAAAGTTTGCGAGTGTGATACACGGTTTTGTGCCCCAAGCCTATATTGTGTGGTAACTTTTTTGGTGTATGCCACAGGATATTTCAGGGCAATGCGTATCCACATATCGGTATCTTCGCCAGCACCCAGTGTTATACTGTTGTCAAAATTTCCTACAGCTTCAAAAACTTCTTTTTTTACGACTACCGCTGTTGTCCATAAAGCCCTGTCATTCATACTAATGGCAAATACATTTTCTACAATACCACTAAAACCATTGGGTATATTTTTAAAAATAGTTTTTTTTACAGTATTGTCAGGCAATAAAAACTCATAGTTACTTGCTACAATACCAGCTTGAGGGTAATTTCTATGCAACGCGTATAGTGTTTCCAGATGGTTGGGGTACCAGTAATCATCCGCATCTAAAAAAGAGATGAGGGACGCCGATGCTTTTTCTATCCCTAGGTTTCTTGCTGCGGATATTCCCCTGTTTTCTGTAACAAAATATTTCAGCCTTTGGTCTTTAAAGCTAAGTGTTTGTTTTTCACTTTCATCTGTAGAGCCATCGTTAATTACAATAACTTCAAAATCATTAAATGTTTGGGCAAAAACACTTGAAAGGGTTTGCCTTATCTCTTTTTCCTTATTATAAAGTGGTATGACGATAGAGAATATAGGCATTAACTTATGCTTTAGTAGCTATTAGTACAGTTTCATTGTTTAATAACCCATAATATTTATCTTCGGGGTAGACATCTGCAGTTACGCTAAACCCCGCATTTTCTAAACGTGCTTTTAGTCCGCTAACAGAATAGATCCTTACATGGTCATCCTGCAAGAAATGCTTCAGGCGCTCTTCAGGACTTGTAATGGTGAAATCCTCATAAATATCGCCTTCTTTAAAAGGGGTTTGTATTATAACGTTTCCACCCGGTTTTAGCACACGTAATAATTCTGCCATTGCGGTAGTGTCATTTTCTATATGTTCTAAAATATGATAGCAGATTATGAGTTCGAAAAAATTGTCTTCCAAATTTATGTTAGTAATATCAAACTGAAAATCTGACAGGAAATGGCCAGAAAGGTCGGTACTCATATATACTAAACCCTGTTGTTTTTTCATTTTACGGGAAAGGGAACGCGAAGGGGAAAAGTCTAATATTTTAATGCCATTTTTTAAAAATCCTGAAGTAAGTATACGCCAAAGGCGCCTGTCGCGGTTAAGGCTCCCGCATTTTGGGCATAATAAATTGCCGTTGGGTAGTGTGATAAACTTGCTTAATTTTTTATTGCAAACTGGGCATTTGTGGCTGCTACCACTATAGGCAAGCGCATACACCTGCCTTATTGCGGGTTCTATATGCATTAGCTGCCTGCGAGATATTATACTAGAGACTATTTTTTTTGCTAAACGGTACATTTTTTACTTTATATGGCAAATATAACCCAAACGGTAAATATCAAGTGCTAAAAGGCTGGGGTCTTTTTTAAAGATCATCTTTTTAAGAAGTGGTTCGGTTATTTTAAAACCAACTCCAATAAGTTTATCTATTCTGTATTTTTTTAAAGTGATGTAATGGCGGATGAGTGAATTTATTTTTTCTGCATCAGGCTCATCTACAAGCAAATTTTTACGGTTTTGTACTGATTGCAGGCATTTTTTAAAAAACACTTCATTATTTTCAAGCCCCAAATGGAGTATAGGGTTGTTGATATGAACAACATCTACGTTATTTTTAAACAATTTATAGCTAAAATAATTATCAAGGCCATACAGGTTTTGGCTATCCTGGTAATTGTTTTCTAAAAAAATATGTTTGGGAGTAAGGAAGTTACCGCTAAAAATAGTTCCATAAGGCTGTTGTGAACGTATAGCAGCCTCTTTTTGTTCACGTTGTTTACCGTATTTGTAACGTAGCATTTTATCAGGGGCTGGAGGCTGTTTTTCGTAGCTGTACCCACCCATAACTACACTGTTTTTACCTATATACGAAAGGTAACGCTTTATAAATAAATTATCTGGTAACTTAACATCGGCATCAAGAAAAAGCAGGGTGTTATATTTGGCCGATTCTGCCAGTAATTTACGCGTAACAGTGCGGCCTAAATTACTTTCATTTTGTATCAGCCTGCAGTTATTAAGTGTTGTAACACCATTGTTCTCACCATTTACAGGTAAGCCGGGGCTATCATTAATAACAATAACTTCAAATATAATATTACTTTCAATACATTGCTTACACAGGCTACTAACCAGTGGCATTACCTCATAATTATAAGCCGGTATAAGTATGGAGAGCATTTTATTAAATTTAAGCAAATGTACAAACTCCGTAATAAATATTTTAGTATTAGGGCATATACTGTATATTTGGATAAACTAATTAAGTATGGACAGGCAGGCGTACAGCAAAGCGATTTATAACAAGCTTTTTGAAAACAAGGAAATACTAAAACAGCAATATAACAGCAGCCGTAACGCTATTGGATATTTTTTTATAGATGACCTGCTTCCGGAGGAGTTGGCTCAAGAAATTTATACGTCTTTTCCCAAGGCAGCCGAAATGGTTCTTAAAAAAAGCCTTCGGGAGGATAAATATGTGGCGGCCCAGATGAATAAATATAATCCACTGCTCGAAGAGATAATTTATGCCTTTCAGGATGCTGAAATTGTTACGCTTGTAGGCGAAATTTGCGGGCTTAAAGGTATTGAACCCGATGAGCACCTGTATGCCGGGGGAATCTCTATGATGGGGCACAAGCAATTTCTTAACCCTCACCTTGATAACTCACACAATAAAGACAGGCAGCTGTGGCGTGTGCTTAACCTGCTGTATTATGTAACACCACACTGGCAGGAGCCTTATGGAGGCAATCTGGAGCTATGGCCTGGCGGGATTAAGCAAAAGCAAATAACCATACACAGCAAATTTAACAGGCTCGCTGTAATGGCAACACATAACCACTCTTTACACTCTGTTTCGCCAGTTACACATCAGGGATACCGCTGCTGTATCTCTAATTATTATTTTTCTCAAAATCCGGTGCATGAAGATGATACCTTTCATGTAACTTCTTTCAGGGGCAGGCCCGAAGATAAAGTTACCGATGTATTGCTACAGGCAGATACTGCACTTAGGATGGGTATTAGGCAGGTTTTTAAAAAAGGTATTGTAGAAAATCCTCATGTATATAGAAAAGAAGACGGTAAAGAGAAAAATAAAGACTAATCTATACGTATTTTTTCTTTAAAAAAAAGTAGCAGGCTAATAAAGAGTAAAGGCTCAAAAGGATAGCTGAAGCGGGAATTGGTACCAAACGTTACCATAGCCTGGAGTACAGATGCTGCAAAAACCATAAACGTGGCTATAGCCCCTAATGATATTTTTCTTTTTACAAAAAACTGAAAAAGATAATAGGGTATTATCAATAGTATAAATGCAATTTCAAGAATTATTATTACAAACTGTTGTGCCCGCCATAGCGCAGTAAACATTTTATTACTGTAGGGTATATTAAAATCTTGATAATTCCAATACATTGCACTAAACCAAAATTCACGCCACGATAAAAAGACTTGTTTAAGATAAGCTCCCGGATTATTTTTAATGGCCGTTTTACTAAACCCTGCAAGTTCATTAGAAAGGTCAGGTATAGAAGTAAGACCTGTTTTTTGCTGTAGTTCTTCCCGGGCAAACCATATAGTCATGGCAACATCCTCATTTTGCTGTATAACCTGTTTTCGGTAATTTACATATACATCGCTTATAATCGGATATTCATCATGGGCATCCTCTGCAAAATAAACACACATTTGCGCTAAATTAATTCCGAAATAGGTTGTTGAGGTAAAATAGCCCGTGTTGTGTTTGTTTAGGTAAGACCATCCCAAAAATGCTATAAGCGGAAATACAGTTAGTAGTAAACAGGTATTAATAACTCTTCTAAAACTGAAATCTTTAAGCGTATATAAGGCATATACAAGAAAGGGTATAAAAATATAAAACGGTTTTATTAATACCAGCCAGCCTAACAGCAGGCTTGTAAAAAGTATATGCGCAATGCCTGTTTTATTTATAAATATTTTAAAAATATGGTAGAAACACAGCGTGATGCATAACAGGGTAAATGCTTCGGTAAGTATTGCAAACTCATAAAAAGCTACGTGAATTAAAGCATTCATAAACAGCGTTGTATATACCGCTGTTTTTTTGTTAAATCCTAAAAGTACTATTGTTTTATATTGATATATGGCTGTAACAATACCGCATATTACCTGATATATAACAGCAAGCCATAATATATTTCCTGCCAATGCCAGCAAGAGCGGGTAGCCCGGTGTCCTGTACCCTTCATAACCGCTTACGCTTGCACTAAGCAACCGGTCTGTTAATGCTATATAATCTCCCGAATCAGGAAAAATGGTAACATGCCAGTAAAACAGGGCAATAATAAATCTGCTGATACTATTAAAAACTACAATGCTTAGTATTGGCCTTTTTAACAGCAGTGCCTGTAGTTTATAAAACATGTTTAAATGGTTCTCTGTACTACTTCAAAAAGCGTACCGCTGTCAACCTTAAGGGTTTTGGTGGGGAATTTCATTATAAGGGCATAATCATGCGTTGCCATAATAATAGTTTTGCCGTTTTGGTTAATTTCGCGTAACAGTTGCATAACCTCCACACTGGTTTGAGGGTCAAGGTTGCCCGTAGGCTCATCTGCCAGTATTACTTCGGGGTCATTAAGCAGGGCGCGTGCCACGGCTATACGCTGCTGCTCACCACCTGATATTTGGTGCGGCATTTTTGTAACAGCGTGTTTCATGCCTACTTTATCAAGCACCTCATTTATCTTAACCTCCATTTCGCGCTTTTCACTCCAGCCCGTTGCTTTCAGCACAAACAAAAGATTGTCATATACGTTGCGGTCTGGCAAAAGTTTAAAATCCTGAAACACAATACCAATTTTGCGGCGCAGGTAGGGTATATCACGCTCACGTAGCTTGGTTAAGTCATAATCTACAAACGTACCTTCTCCTTCCCTTAGTTTCAGGTCGGCATAGAGTGTTTTCATCAGGCTGCTCTTTCCAGAGCCTGTTTTACCTATAATATAAATAAACTCCCCGGGTTTAACTTCAAGGTTTATATTGGTAAGTACGGCGTTGTTGCCCTGGTATACGTTTACATCTTTTAAAGTGAGAACAGGCTGCATGGTTTTGCTACGGTTTTATAAGGGTAAAAGTAATAAGTAAACAGCGGTATTCAAAATTTATTTTACGGGCGGCAAAATAGTTGCTATAATGGTTAAAGTTGGGTTAAAACGGCGGGGTTGCCCAAGCACTAATTTGTAAGTTTGGCGGCATAACTGTAAACAGTACATAATTTACAGGCTATACTAAAAGGGGAAAAATTCCCGTTAATTAAAAATAAGAATTGGTATATTTGGCTACCTAAAAAACAAATAACAATATGCGTATAATCAACCGGGCACTGCTGCTTTCCCTGCCGTTTTGGGCTATGGGGCTTTCGGCACAGCAATCAACCATTTACACACACCAGCTTAAAGATTTTGATAAAGCCGTTATGTTGTATAATGATAAACAATACCAGGCGGCACAAATTCTTTTTGAAAAATCGAAAGAAGAAAATACCGAAATGGAAGTACAGGCTGATTGTGCTTATTATATTGCGAGTTGCGCGGTAAAGCTTAACCAGAAAAATGCCGATGCGCTTATGGAGGATTTTGTGGAAGATTACCCCACAAATACCAAACAAAACCAGGCATATGTAGAAGTTGCCGGCTACCACTTTAGCCAGGGCCATTACAAACAGGCGCTGGAGTGGTATGATAAGGTTAATGAGGGCAGCCTGGGTAATACTGATCGTGATAAGTATAATTTCCAGAAAGGGTACAGTTATTTTAGCGACGGTGATAAAAAGAATGCTGATAAGTACCTGGAGAAAGTGAAAAATTCCGAAAAATACGGCACACAGGCCAAATATTATCTTGGCTTTATGGCGTATGAGGGCGATGATTATAAAAAAGCCAGCCAGTATTTTGAGCAGGTGGAAGACCAGCAGCAATACAGCGAAAAATTATCATACTTTCAGGCAGATATGGCTTTTAAGGAAGGTGATTTTAATAAAGCCATTAAAGTGGGCGAACCCCAGTTAGCCAAAAGCAGCCCCCAGGAAAAATCAGAACTTTCTAAAATTATAGGTGAGAGTTATTTTAACCTTGGGCAGTATGATAAAGCCATACCGTACCTTAAAGAATACCGGGGCAAAAAAGGCCGCTGGACCAATACTGATTTTTACCAGTTAGGATATGCTTATTACAAACAGGGCGATTATGAAAATGCTATTGCTGAATTTAATAAAATTATTAGTGGTAAAGATGCCGTAGCGCAAAATGCCTATTACCATCTTGGCGATAGTTATTTAAAAACAGGTAAAAAGCAGCAGGCGCTTAATGCGTTTAAGAATGCCTCTGAAATGGATTTTGAACCCAAAATACAGGAAGATGCCTGGCTAAACTACGCTAAGCTGAGTTATGAAATAGGTAACCCCTACCAGAGTGTACCAGAGGTGCTAAATTCATTTATGCAAAAATATCCGGCTACGCCATTTAAACAGGAGATACAAACTTTACTTATCAACTCTTACATTACCTCTAAAAATTATAAAGAGGCATTGGTGCTTTTAGAAAATAACAAGAGCCCGGAAAACAGGCTGGCTTACCAAAAAGTTACGTTTTACAGGGGTATGGAGCTGTATACTGATGGTAACTACCAGGAGGCACTGGGGTTATTTAAAAAATCTATAGCTGAGCAGCGCGATGCCCGGTTTACTGCCCGTGCCACATTTTGGAAAGCCGAAACCGAATATGTTTTAGGTCAATATAATGATGCCTTACTAAGCTTTAAGCAGTTTGCAGGTTTTAGCGAGGCTAAATCTACACCGGAATATAAAAACATAAACTATAACATTGGCTACACCTATTTTAAACTGAAAGAGTATGAGCAGGCAGCTAAGTTTTTTCAGGAATATGTGGATAATGCCAAAAATGATAACGTAAGGCTAAACGATGCCCTGCTTCGCCTGGGTGACAGTTATTTTGTATCGGCTAAATACTGGCCCGCTATGGAAGCTTATAACAAAGCCATTTCAATGAATGGCATTGATGCTGATTATGCATTGTTCCAGAAAGGTATCAGCTATGGGTTTGTAGACCGTAATGAACGTAAAATAGAAGACCTTACCAAGTTTGTGCAAAGCTACCCGAAATCTAAATATGCAGATGATGCTTTATACGAACTGGGTAATACTTATGTAACCGTAAACCAGACCGATAAGGCGTTGCAAACCTATGATAAGCTTATAAACGGCTATAAGGAAAGCTCTTATGTGAGCCGTGCGCTTATGCGTCAGGCGCTTATATATTACAATGCAGAGAATGATAACAAAGCACTGGAAAAATTTAAAAAGGTGGTGGCAGATTTTCCAAACACACCCGAAGCTATGGAAGCTGTAAGTACCGCAAGGCTTATTTATGTTGACAGCGGCCGTACTGATGAGTATGCAAGCTGGGTAAAAACATTAGGTTTTGTAGATGTAAGTGATACTGACCTTGATAATACCGCTTTTGAGGCTGCCGAAAAACAATACCTGCAAAACAATACCAAACAGGCCATTAGTTCGCTTAACAGCTATGTCGCTAAGTTTCCTAACGGTATATCATCACTAAAAGCGCACTTTTACCTGGCACAGGCTTATTTTACAGACGGGTTGGAAAACAATGCCGTTCCGCATTATGAATTTGTAATTTCTAAGCCAAGGAGTGAATATACAGAGCAGGCGCTGGCAAGGCTATCGCAGATACACCTTAAAAATAATGATCAGGCTAAGGCCATACCGGTGTTAAAACGCCTTGAAACCGAGGCTGAATATCCGCAAAACGTAACATTTGCCCAAAGTAACCTGATGAAAAGCTACTATGAGCAAAAAGATTATGCTAATGCAGTAGTATATGCCGAAAAAGTACTGGCTAATACCAAAACCGAAGACAGGGTAAAAAGTGATGCGCAGATTATTATTGCACGCTCTGCCATAAAAACAAATGACGAAACCAAAGCCAGGGCGGCCTATGCCAAACTGCTTACCATGGCAAAAGGCGAGCTTGCTGCAGAAGCCTTGTATTATGATGCATATTTTAAAAATAAAGACGGTAAATATGAAGCCTCTAATGATGTGGTGCAAAAACTCTCTAAAGACTATTCTGGTTACAAATACTTTGGAGCCAAAGGCCTTGTAGTTATGGCCAAGAACTTTTACGGACTTAAAGACAGTTTTCAGGCAACTTACATACTGGAGAGTGTGATTAAAAATTTTACCGATTATCCTGATGTGGTGGAAGAAGCACAAAATGCGCTCAACACAATAAAAGCCGAAGAAGCAAAACGTAATTCATCCATCCAAAACTAAGTAACAGCCATGAAGATTAAGTTTCAATATATAGCATTTATAACGGCAATAGCAGGAATACAGACTGTAGTTGCCCAAAAGAAAGACGAAAACATTGGCACAGAGGTGGTAAACGTAGTAAAACCGTATACCCCAACCGTATCTGATGCCTTTAAGGTGAAAGAAACCCCTGTTATAGAGGATGATGAAAATACCCAAAAGAAAAATATTGAGTATAATATATTTTCATATCCGGTAGCATCAACTTTTAGCCCGGAGAAAGGCAGGGCTGCTTCTGTAGAGCGTGAGCCAAAGGAAAAACTGTTTAGCAATTATGCCACGCTGGGTGTGGGTAATTACGGTACTGTTAATGCAGAGCTTTTTGTTACGCAGGAGCTTGAAAATTCACAATATGTTGGCGGTATGCTGCGCCACCTTTCATCTCAGGGTGATATTAATGATGTATGGCTTGATAATAACTATGCCAATACATCAATAGATTTAACGTATGGCAGCCGCCAGAAAGAGTTTAACTGGAATTTAGATGCCGGTTACCAAAACCAGGTATATAACTGGTATGGCCTGCCACAGGATTTTTTACTGGAGCTTACTCCTGATTTAAACACCGGGGAATATATTGCAGATATAGATCCCAAACAAACTTATAACACCGCTTATGTAGGCGGTAGGGTTGGTGTTGAAGATAGTTTTTTCCATGAAGCCAGCCTGCAATACAAACGTTTTTGGGATGGATATGATTCAGCCGAAAACCGCTTTTTTGTAACGCCGTCTTTTGATGTTGATGTAATGGATGAAAAAATTAAGGTTGATGTGGTAGCCGATTATGTAGGCGGAACTTTTGATAATACCTACGTTTCTCAAAGTGCTTTCCTTTTAGGGGAAGAAAATAAATACAGTAATTTTAATTTAGGTATACAACCCAGTCTTTTATATAACGCTGATGATTTTGCGGTACAGTTAGGGGTAGGGCTTTTTTACAGTATGCAAAAACAAAATGACAATAGCGATAACAAGATATATGTTTATCCGCAGGTTAAAGCGTCTTATAAAGTAGTAAACGACCTGATGATTGCCTATGCCGGTGCAGAAGGGACCCTGCAGCAAAACAGCTATGCCGATTTTGTAGGGCAGAATCCGTTTGTAGCGCCGTCGCTTTACATAACACCTACCGACCAAAAATATGATGTTTATGTAGGCTTAAAAGGTAAACTGGCGAGCACAGTAGCGTATAACATAAGGGGTTCATATAAAAATGAAGATAACAGGGCCATGTTTTTACACAACAGTTTCCTGTTGATAGATCCTGCTCCAAACTTTGGCAATGCCAATTCATTTGGGGTTGTATATGACAACCTTAAAACTGTTAGTTTCTTTGGGGAGCTAAAAGCTGATTTCTCTGATAAGGTAACGGGTGGCATTAATGCTGAATTCAATAGCTATACAACCGATGTAGAAGCAGAAGCCTGGAACTTGCCACAAATTAAAGTAGGTGCAAACCTTGAGGTGGATATAACCGAAAAATGGTATGCCGGTACCAATGTATTTTTTGTGGGGGAAAGGAAGGGTTTAAATCCAACTACTGATAGCCTGCCTCCGGATGATATTCTCATTCGTCAGCAAACCGTAACATTAGACAGTTATTTTGATGTAAATGCCCATGTAGGTTATAAATATAATGAGCGCCTTTCCGGCTTTGTAAGGCTCAATAATATTTTAGGCCAGAATTATGACAGATGGGTAAACTATCAGGTGCAGGGCTTCCAGTTTATGGTTGGCGCATCGTATAAATTTAATTTTTAGGAGTATATTGTCCTGCTGAAATAATATAAGCACAAAGTTCCAGGCAATTTCCGGAACTTTGTGCTTTTTACGTTTTAATATAAATGAAAAACCTAAAACCCAAAATAGTATCCTACTACAAACGGCAGGTACAAGATAAACTGGATGCCTTTCATGATATGGTAGCCGCCTTAACCGAAGATGCTGCTAACGACGCCAAAGGCTCTGCAGGGGATAAGCATGAGACTGCCCTTAGCATGATGCACCTGGAACAGGAAAAACTCAACCACAAAATTCAGGAATTTCTGGCTCAAAAAGCTGTGCTTGATAAAATTGATCCCAATGCACTGCATAAAGTGGCTTCTTTAGGCAGTTTGGTAAAAGCCAATGGTATGTATCTGTTTATTAGTGCGGCATTACCAAAAATAACTATTGAAGATGTTACTGTAATTGCGCTCTCGCCACAATCGCCAATGGGCAGCCTGTTAATGGGCAAAGGGGTAGGAGAAAACGTCCGGGTTAATACTTCATCATATACCATAGAAAAAATAGTATAAGGGGGCTGTCTCAAAAGTGAGTCAGCCCTATTTTTTTTAAACAAATAAGGGAGCCCGCGGGTTCCCTTTATTCTGCA